>NZ_JBMLTR010000019.1:0-2262 GCF_049239865.1 Aquidulcibacter sp. | reverse complement strand
ATCGAGGTGCCATCATTCCATTCTCTGCCGAACATGTGTCAGTCGCTCCTACATCAAGGCCCTGCAATTGCCTTGGACATATGATATTGGGACCGCCCACGTCAGACGCAATAGCCGAATAGCCCCGCGTCTCGCCAGAAAGCATAGCCCTAACTCTGATGACCACCGAAGTCCTACCAGAAGCCGATTTGCCCGTTTCCGACCCACGTGGGTCGATTGAGACGATCACCTTGGGCTGTCGTCTCAATCTGTATGAATCAGAGGCTATGCGCAATCTGGCTGAAGATGCAGGTCTGTCCAATGTGGTCCTCGTGAATACGTGCGCCGTGACCGGCGAAGCCGTCCGCCAAGCGCGCCAGACTATCCGCCGTGCCCGCAAGCAAAAGCCAGATGCTCTGATCGTCGTGACAGGCTGCGCCGCCCAAATCGACCCCGGCATGTTTGCCGCCATGCCCGAAGTCGACCGCGTCATCGGCAATGCTGAGAAGGCAGAACCCAAGACTTTCGTCGCCCTCGCCGGGGGCCAGACCGAACGCGTACTGGTCAATGACATTATGAGTGTACGCGAGACTGCAGGCCATCTGATAGATGGCGTGCAAGACCGGGCGCGCGCCTATGTGCAGGTCCAAAACGGCTGCGATCACCGCTGCACCTTCTGCATCATTCCATTTGGACGCGGGAACTCCCGCTCGGTTCCCGCCGGCGAAGTGGTGGCCATGATTGGCCGCTTGGTTGCCAAGGGGGTACCCGAGGTCGTGCTGTCGGGTGTCGATATGACGTCTTGGGGCGCAGACCTGCCCGGCCAACCCACGCTCGGCGATTTGGTCCAGCGTATCTTGAAGCTGGTGCCGGACCTCAAGCGGTTGCGGCTATCGTCGGTCGATGCGGTCGAGATAGACGACACTTTGTTCCGCCTCTTTGCCGAAGAAGAACGGATGATGCCGCATCTGCACCTTTCGCTGCAGCATGGCGCAGACATGATCCTCAAGCGCATGAAGCGCCGCCACACCCGCGATGATGCGATTCAGCTCGCTGCCCGCTTACGCGCGGCACGGCCCGATATCGCTTTTGGGGCCGATCTGATCGCTGGCTTCCCGACCGAGACCGAAGCGCATTTTGCCGACTCACTGGCCTTGGTCGATGAAGTCGGCCTCGCCTTCCTGCATGTCTTCCCCTTCTCGCCGCGTCCAGAAACACCGGCTGCGCGCATGCCGCAATTGGATAAGGCGACCATCAAGGCCCGAGCCGCCCTATTGCGCGACAAAGGCCAACAAGCGCTAGCCACCTATCTCGATAGTCAGATTGGCACGACGCAAACCGTGCTGATTGAGCGCGATGGCAAAGGCCGTCTCAATAGCTTTGCTGAAATCCAAGTGCCCGGCGGCCAAGCTGGCACTCTAATCCAAGCCCGTGTGACTGGCCGCGCCGACGGCTATTTGCTGGGTGAGCTGGTTTGATCTGGGCTCTAAGGTGCCATCAGACGCGTGAGGGCGCGTTCGGCTTCTTCTCTCTTTGTAAAAGCAGGTGATCGCAGCCGGATCTCCGCATGGTGGGGCCTGTTCGAGTTTGCGATAGGGTTTTGCAGGAATGCGAGGATCGCCATCAAGAAGGGCGTGCTTTCCAGTCCAGTCTGAACCGTTCTGCCCAACGGCAAACTGCAGACTAATTGATAAGCCTCGACATCGGAATCATATTGGGCGCTTGTCACCTCGCAGGTCTCGAAATCGTGCAGATCATAGGTCTTAACTGAGGTCTGGTTGAACAACTGATAGGTGATGGTCAGCTTCCCGGGACGTATCTCCCAAGTCTGGTCCGGGCCAAGGGCAGAGCCTGCCACAAGGGCCAAGGTGACCGACAAGCCACCCAGCACGATAATGCCAAAGAAAAGCGTCAGAAACGAAGGCGGCCATAAGGCTGGTCCAAGCTCGACCAACAGCAAAATTGTCAATGCAAGACCAACTCCGCCAAAGATCAGGCGAATGGGTGTCGGCATAATGTGGGAGAGGATGATTGGCTCGCCCGATGTGTGCGGTGTAGCTTCCATAAGCCGGATTATACACCCAACGCCTTAAGGAGGGGTGTTGATTTTGGCGAAATTTTTGCAGTTTGGATAACCTCCCCTCGCCCCCTTTGGGGGGGTCGACCAATTGGTCGACGGGTCGGGGGTGAGGAGGGTTTGCACACACTCTTATCGCTTTAGGGGCTTAAAGGCTCCCCAACGCACATGGGAAGGTTGTGAGGAAAGCCCTCACCCCAACCCCT
>NZ_JBMLTR010000018.1:0-2319 GCF_049239865.1 Aquidulcibacter sp. | reverse complement strand
CCGTATTTCTCGTCGAGTTCATGCGCGAGAGTGGCAAGTACTACATCACCGGGATGACCTTCGGGCATGACTAGGTGGGCAGACAAAGCGGCTTGTGTGGTGGATAGGGGCCAAACATGAAGATCATGCACCGATGCCACGCCTGGGCGCGCTGCAAGCCACTCCTTTACAGAAGGCAAGTCAACGCCCGCTGGACTTGCACCCAGCGACAGTCTGGATGAGGCCAAAAGCAAATGCCAAGTCCCTGCAACCATGACGGCCACGACAACAAGACTGATCGCCGGATCAATCCAAGCCTTTCCGGTCAGCAAGATGGCAGCACCCGCCAAGATTACCGAAAGGGAGACAAGCCCGTCCCACAACATGTGGAGGAAAGCACCTTCAATATTGATGTCCGACTTTCGGCCGCGCGAGAACAACCAGGCCGTACCAAGATTTATGACCACCCCAACGGCTGCAACCGCCATAACCAAAGCGCCATCCGGCGGGCTGGGGTTTGCAAAACGGCGGATCGCCTCCCAACCAATAACTCCGGCGGCCAAGAGGATGAGTAACGCGTTCGCAAGAGACGCCAGAATGGAAGCTTGGCCAAATCCAAATGTAAACCGCCCTCGGGGCTGAAGTCGCCCGAGTGCCGTTGCGCCCCAAGCAAGCAAGAGACCTAGCACGTCGGTAGCATTATGGCCCGCATCTGCGATGAGCGCGAGGGAATTGATTGACCACCCCACTCCAAGCTCAACCAGAACAAAGCTGACATTGAGACCAATTCCAAGCGCGAAAGCCCCATCATAGCTGGAAGGACCGTGCACATGGCCATGGGCACCATGATTGTGGCCGCTGTCTTGATGGTCGCTGTGATCGTGACCCACTATTTTATTCCTTTGAAAGGCCCAGCCAGCGCGGGGTTCGGGCAGCATAGTCGCGGTAGCCTTGCCCAAGACTTTTGGCCAAAATCGGTTCTTCGATGCGGACTTGCCAGACAGCGGCAATCCAAACACAGGCCGAAAGGATCACTTGGACGATATCAGGTTTGACAAGGGCAAGCCCGGCAAAAAGGGCCAGCTGGCCAACGAAAACCGGATTTCGCGAAAAGGCGAAAAAGCCCCGCGTCACGAGTGTTCCAAGAGTGCCCTCTACTGCACCAATCCGCCAAGATCCGGCCATTTGAGATTGCGCCCCGAGAGCCACGCATGCCCCAACGAATACAGCAACGAATCCCGGCCAAACAAGCCAATCGAACATAGGTGGCCATTGAGGCACCCAAGTTGGAAAAGTTGCTCGGAATAGACCCCAAGCGGCAGCGCCGACAAATCCAATCTTGAACAAGAGTGCCGTCCAAATTTGGGTACCCTCCGGCTTAACGAAGGAGTCAATATTGCGTCCAGCGGACTCTTTCGCTTGTCTGCTAAGCAATACAAACCCAACCAAATAGGCGTACAATAGGACTGTTGTTATCGTCGTCGGTAAATCCATGTCAGTCTGCCACCACCAACGTAAACGGCGCAGTGATTACCTTGCCGCCGACCTTTACTTGCACGAATACTCGGTGCGGTCCGACAACGCTTGGGTGCAATTCAAAAGCTAATGCAGGCCCGCCGCGTGCCGTCGCATCCTTTGGTTCTGCACCCTCAGGATGACCATGCACCATCGTGGTGCCATCGGCCGAGAAGCCAACCAAATGGGCATAGGCCCCCATAAGCGGTTCTAACGAGGCAAGCGGAGCCCCGGTTCCATCGGCAACTGTTAGCATAGCTGGTGTGTGTGCGTCAGCCGTGAGCGCGCCGCCAAGCGATAGGGTCAGGGTATAGCCGTCGACCTTGGTGGAAAGTGTTTGGGTCGCTGCAACCTCTGGACCTTTTTCTGCGCCCACGTTTAGGGTGACGGAAGGCGTAAGGTTATGGGCATTTGCATCTTCATGGCCATGGCTTCCTTCACCATGATCATGGCCTGCTTTGTCATGACTTTGACCTTCATCACCATGGTCACTTTTGCCATGGTCATGAGCGTGCCCGTCTTGCTCTTTGCCTGCGGGCTTAAAGTCCGCCCAAACGCGATATTGACGGGGATATTTCGGGGTAAAGCTGACCGTCCACTGTCCGGGCTGCGCGCCTGGCTCACCATGGACATGGGTGTAATCCTCCAGCGCGCTATCCACGATCATAACATGGACCTTGTGCTCGTGCTGGGTTGCGATGTCATCGGGGCCGAGGGGTTTGCCATCCGCGCCTGTTAGGATCAAAGTTAGGCGAACAGCCTGGCCCGGTACAGGGGTCGCAGCCGCCGCAACAGACATGGTTGGCTGACCCTTGGTTTCACTTA
>NZ_JBMLTR010000017.1:0-42808 GCF_049239865.1 Aquidulcibacter sp. | reverse complement strand
AACGAGGCCACCTTGTGGTTTGGTTCTTCCCCCGCCTAGTACGTAAAGGCCTCATCCTAGAAGCTTGCGCTTCTAAAAATACATAAGGCTTCCCCAAGGCGTCTCAAAGGCATCGCCTAAGTTCTTGACCAAGGGCTTCACACGGCAGTCGGGCACAAGCACACTCGGGCATCAGGACAGCTAATCCCAATGAAACACGAGGTCGCCACTTCAACCTCGATTAATCCCGCTTACCATCCCCAACCGGTGTCGCCGCTGCAGCAACAACGCCCTCTCGTCGGAGATGGCCTTAAGTTATGCGAGGTTTGATGGGTGGGGGATAAGTTTTGTTTTATGCGCTCCCCTTCTCCCTGTGGGGTCGACCTGTAGGTCGACGGGTAGGGGGTGAGGGCTTACGGGCGTAAAAGCTTATTGTATTTAGGGATTTAGATTAGCCCTCAGCCCTCAATTATTGCGCGCGTCAGCCCTCACCCCCACCCCTCTCCCAAAGGGAGAGGGGAGCGCGCCTTAGCCTTAGGGTGTTGCGGGGCGAATTTGTGCTGCCGATCTGGACCTATTCTGGTGCAACCTAGGTTTCACCAAAATAGATCATCGAGCATGCCCGCGACATCTGGGTCGTCAAGTGCGCAGCTTTGCTGCGTCGCTAAGCGATCCGTTTTCAGAGAAAACGGACACTTGACTGCCCAGAGGTCGCAAGAACAATTGAGACAGCGGTTTGGTGAGACAGCAGGATCACCAAAACCGCTTCTAGATAGAAACCCCACCAAAAGGACCGCGCCTGTCAGACCCGCTGAAGCGTAAGCTGCGAGCGGGGAGCTCAAGGGACTTTGCGGTACAAGGGATGAAATCGTCTAGGGTTCAACCCCCGTTCAAGCCAGCGACAAAATCTCCCGCGTCGCCGCGCAGACATCTTCTTGGCGCATCAAGCTCTCGCCGATCAGAAACGCTTTGGCCCCAGCGGCTTGCAGCTGGGCGATGTCGGCGTGTGTATTGATGCCGCTTTCAGCTACGAGGAGGCGCGTCGGCGGAACCATGGCTGAAAGGCGCGCGGTGGTGGAGAGGTCTGTGACGAAGGTCTTGAGATTGCGGTTGTTGACGCCAATCAGCTCTGCATCGAGCTTCAAGGCGCGCTCCATCTCGGCTTCATCATGGGTCTCGATCAAGGCATCCATGCCATAATGCTTGGCTGCGGCGACCAGATCGGTGGCGAGCGCATCGTCGAGCGCGGCCATAATGACCAGGATGGCATCTGCGCCAAAGGCGCGGCTTTCGGCGATCTGCCACACGTCGACCATGAAATCCTTGCGCAAGCAGGGCAGGCTGGTGGCGGCGCGTGCAGCGACCAAAAAGCTTTCATGGCCTTGGAAGCTAGGCGCGTCGGTGAGCACGGAGAGGCAGGCCGCCCCGCCTTGTTCATAGGCTTGGGCGAGTTCTATAGGCTTAAAATCTGCTCGGATCAGACCTTTGGACGGACTGGCCTTTTTGATCTCGGCGATCAAGGCAGGGCGGGTCTTAGCAGCTTCCACAAGCGCGGCAGTAAAGCCGCGCGGCGGGGTCTCCTCGCGGATATAAGCCTCCAGCGCCGCGACGGATTGGAGTGATTTTCGAGTGGCCACTTCCTCGCGCTTATAGGCGATGATTTTGGAGAGGGTGTCGCTCATGATGGCGTCCGATGGGTGAAGGCGATCAACTGATCCAATTTGGACAGAGCTGCGCGGGAATTAAGGCTTGTGGTGGCGCGCGCCAAGGCTTCGGTCAGGTCTGGGGCTGCAGCGGTGGCCACCAGTGCGGCTGCGGCATTCAACAGCACCACATCACGGTAGGGGCCAGTCTCACCCTGCAGAAGTTGCAGCAAGGCCCGTGCATTGTAAACCGCATCGCCGCCCTTCAACGCGTCAAGTGGCGCGGTTGTAAGGCCAAGATCGCTGGGGTGGATCTCAAGTTCAGACAGGGTCTTGTCCTTCAGGGCCGTGACTTGGGTTGGGCCGGACAGCGACAACTCATCCAATCCACCATGGCCATGGACAACCCAAGCGCTCTCGCACCCAAGGCGCATCAGCGCGTGCGCAATGGGGCCGCGCTTGTCATCGGCAAACACGCCAACCAATTGGCGCTGTGCATTTGCCGGATTAGAAAGTGGCCCTAATAGGTTGAAAATCGTACGAAAACCCAGTTCGCGCCGCGCAGGGCCAACATGGCGCATGGCGGGGTGATGGGCTTGGGCAAACAGGAAGACAAGACCGACTTCCTCTAGGGCTTGCGCGCATTGGGCGGGCGAGAGTTCCAGCTTGACGCCTAAAGCTTCCAACACATCCGCTGCCCCAGATTTAGAGCTCATGGCGCGATTGCCATGCTTGGCAACCTTAAGACCTGCCCCCGCCAGCACAAAGGAAACGGCGGTGGAGATGTTCAACGTGTGGGAGCCATCGCCACCCGTGCCGCAGACATCGATGCAGGCAAAGGGCGTGTCCACCCGCGTCATGGCCGCGCGCATCGCAGAAGCACCCGAGGCGATCATGTCGCTGGTTAAGGTCAGACGTTCGAGCCCCATTAGGAAGGCCCCGATTTGGGCTTGGGTGGCTTCCCCGCTCAAAATGGCGGCAAAGGCTTGGTCCAAGAGGGCAGGCGTTGGAGCCTCGCCGTCGCGCAAGAGAGCTAAAGCTGGCTTAATCGCCTCACTCACGATTGGGCAACTTTGGTTGACTTTAAGAAGCGCTGGATCAGGGCGTGACCATGCTCTGAAGCGATGCTTTCGGGATGAAATTGCACGCCAAAGATTGGTTTGGCGACATGGCTCATGCCCATAATCTCTCCATCGGCCGTCCATGCATCGACGCGCAAGGAATTGGGCAGACTTTCACGCTCAACCGACAAGGAGTGATAGCGCGTCACTTCAAATTGTTCGGGCAGGCCTTCAAACAGGCCTGTATTGGCGTGCGTGATGATCGACGTCTTGCCATGCATGATGGTCTTCGCGCGCAAGACCTTGCCGCCATAGGCTTGGCCAATCGCCTGATGGCCGAGGCAGACGCCAAGCAGCGGGATGTCGTCGGGCAGAGCCTTGATCAGGTCGAGGCAGATGCCGGCCTCATTCGGCGTGCAGGGGCCGGGCGAAATGATGATCCCGTCGCCGGCTTGGGCGATGGCCTCTTCAACACTCAAGCGGTCATTGCGCACCACATGGGTTTCCGCCCCCAATTCCTCGACATAATGGACGAGATTATAGGTGAAGCTGTCGTAATTATCGATGAGCAGGATTTTCATGCGCGTCCATCCTTCTCATCATAGCGACCCGCATCTTCAGCCGCGCGCAACAAGGCTTTGGCCTTATTGACGCACTCATTGTGCTCACTAAGCGGAATGGAATCGAGCACGACACCGGCTCCTGCTTGGGCATGAAGGACACCATCCTTCAAAACGCCCGTGCGCAAAGCGATGCACAAGTCCATGTCGCCACCGGCCGAGAAATAGCCGACACCCCCGGCGTAAACCCCGCGACCATGTGGCTCAAGCTCTGCAATGATTTCCATCGCGCGCACCTTGGGTGCGCCCGAGACCGTGCCTGCTGGAAAGCCCGCGAGCAGCGCATCCAGGGCGTCGAGGCCGGGCTTCAAGCTGCCCTCAACATTGGAGACAATGTGCATGACGTGGCTATAGCGTTCGACCTTGAAGCTCTCGGTCACGCGGACCCCACCGCGCCCAATACCAACCGGGCCGTCATTGCCACCGGGTTTCGACCGCGACACCCGGCCAACGTCATTGCGACCTAGGTCGAGCAGCATGAGATGTTCGGCCCGCTCTTTGGGGTCGTTCAAAAGCTCCTCTGCCAAGGCCTCGTCAAGGGCAGGGGTGGCCCCGCGCGGTTTGGTTCCGGCAATTGGGCGCATCGTCACGGTGCCATCTCGCAAACGCACCAAAATTTCGGGGCTGGAGCCGACAATATCAAACCCGTCCATCCGCAGGAGGAACAGGAAAGGCGATGGGTTGGTGCGGCGGAGCGAGCGATAAAGCGATATCGCAGAGCCTGAGAAGGGGGCTGAAAATCGCTGGCTGGGCACCACTTGGAAGATATCGCCGGCGCGGATGTAGTCCTTCGCCGTCTCCACCTTCGTCATATAGGCCTCAGGGCTCATATTCGGGGTCGCTTCGCCCAAGGGGCTGGGCTTGGCGGTATAGGATGGGACGCGCAAGGGCGAGGGGCCATCCAAGGTCGCCCAAGCTTGTTCCAACCGCGTGCGGCCCTGCTCATAGGCGTCACGGGCAGAGACACCCGCTTTAGGTCGCACAGGCGTCACCAACAGCAATTCCTGCTTTACCCCATCAAACACGATGACAAGACGGGGGCGAACGAGAAGGGCTTCGGGCACGCCAATTGGGTCGGCGACGGTCTCGGGCAGACGCTCAACCCGGCGGACAGTCTCATAGGCGAGATAGCCGAACAGGCCTGCTGCAGGGGGCGGTAAGTCATTTGGGAAATCGAGAGCGCTTTCAGCGATCAAGGTCCGCAAAGCTGCCAGAGGTTCTTCGCCGCAGGGAATATAGGCACCGACTTTGCCAGCCTCATCAATGGGTGCCTTGGCCGCACCCGATTGATCGACCCGGTAAATCAGATCGGGGTCACAAGCGACGATGGAATAGCGCCCCCGCGTCTCCCCGCCCTCTACACTCTCAAATAGGCATGAACCCAAGCGGTCTGCGCCCAATTTAGCAATAGCTGAGACCGGTGTTTCTAGATCATCGATCCGTTTGGCGCGCAAAGGCACGCCGCGCCCTTGAACATAGGCGGCTTCGAACTGATCAAAACTGGGCTCAATCGATAACACGATCGGCTACGGCTGTTTGGCCGGCGTAGCGGCTTTGGCAGGTGCAGCGGTTTCTTCCGTATCGCCCAGCGCACGACCCATCATTTTGGTGAAGAGCTGTGCTTTGGCGCGATCTCGGGCGACTCGCTCTAGCGAAGCGATCAAGTCGCGTTGAACAGAGGCACGAACCGCGGTCTCAGCCTGTACCAGACGATCTGGAACCGTACCCTCGTCATCCTTCAAGATGTCGTCGATCCGGACAACGGTATATTCCACCCCGTTCGCGGTTGGCGCTAAGACCAAGTCACCCTTTTTCGCGGCAAACACCGCTTGGCTCAACTCTTGGCCACCTTGACCGCGCAGGAGCGGCTGCGCCTGCTTGGCGACAGGAAGTTTATATTTGGCAGCAGCTGCCTCCATGCTGGTCTTCTTGGCTTCAGCCAAAATTTCCTTAGCTTTGGCTTCTGCCCGGGCACGAACATCGCGACGAACCCACTCATTGGTGAGTTCGGTACGGATGGTGTCAAACGGAGGTGGCGCTGCAGCCGTGATGGCGTCAATACGAACCGCTACATAGCTGTCGCCCGGAATAGGGGCCAAGTCCGACGTATCGCCTTTGCCGCCTGTGAAGGCATCTTTCAAAACGTTCGGTGCTTCGGCAAATTCGGGCGCTGGCTGGCCAGTCATGGCTGAATTGCCGTCGGCCATCACGTCCTTAATCTGCACCAATTTGAAGCCTGCTTTAGCGGCGGCTGCCTCGAGTGTGGCACCTTCGGTGATCGCCTTGTCATAGGCTTCCGTCGCGTCGGTCAAAAGTTCGCCGGCTGCGGTTTGGCGCAACTGCGTGCGGATCTCCTCCGCAGAATCCTCAAACTTGGCTTCCTTGGCTGCCACTGCTTCGGTAACCTTGATCGCTGCGAAGGGCTGGAGCTTAGCGGCCACGACTTGCACATCGCCTTGCTTCATCTCGAAGGCAGCTTTGGCCACGTTCTGATCGGGGATGCCGCCGATGGTCACGTTTGACAGCACCACTGGGACGGAAAGACCAAGCGCTTTGGCAATGGCTTCTGGGGCTTCACCGGCACGCAAGCGCGCAGCAGCTTGATCAGCTTTTGCGCGATCAGAAGCTACCAATTGGATCAAGCCGCGCTTGGCTGGGGTTGAAAGACGTTCTTTGTTGCGCCCAAAAATTTCTTGAGCCTGAGCTTCATCCACCTTCACTTTGGTTTCAAAGTCGGCAAGGCTGGCAACAACCATCGTGAGATTGCGCGATTCCGGACGCATTAATTGGGTCCGGCTTTCGTCATATAAAGCTTTTAACTGCGCGTCGGTTGGTTGACGTGGGCCGCCGACAAAGCCTGCAGGAACCGGAATAATCGTAACCATGCGGCGCTCGGTGCCATAGGCCAATGTCTGGCTGGCAAACACACGTGGCGCGCGGAAGCCAGAGCTTACGGCCAAGGTCAGGCTTTGGCGGGTCAGATCGGAACGCACGCTGCCCTCAAACTCAACCGGCGTAAAACCATTTTCGCGCAACGCCATTTGATAGGAGTCTTGACTGAAGCGGCGGGTGATTTGGTCTTGGAAGGCTGGGATTTTCGCGATTTCAGCCTGAACCACGCTATTTGCCGCCTTCAGGCCGAGTTTGTCGGTCATCGCTGCAAAAGCGCGGCTTGCGACCATTTGCTCGAGCACGGCGCTATCCAGACCTTGGGCCCGAGCCTCTTCAGTTGAGATGTCGCGTTTCGCATCGGCTTTCGCGCGTTTTAAGAGCCGATCAAATTCCTTGCGATATTCGCCTTGCGTGATCGACTCGCCCGCGACCTTCGCGACGGCGTCAGGGCTGCCCCGGGTGAAGATATCATTGATCCCCCAGATCCCGAACGAGATAACCAAAAGGCCAATGATGATGCCGGAGACCCATGAGCGGGCAAATTTTCGAAACGCTGTGAGCATGGAAGATCCTGATGAAAACTGTCCTTAGCATAAGGATCGTTGGATGAGGGGGCAAGGCAAGGCCTGCACAGCGCGGGCCTTAGACTGCAGGTCTCGGTCTGGTGATTTGCAAAGTGTGACTCACCTGCCTATGCCAGACTGGAATTGATGCTCAAAAGAGGGTGTCTGCTAAGCTCTACGATGGAGAAAATTGTGGCGAAACTGTTGGTTGGAAACTGGAAAATGAATGGGGTGAAGTTGGCCTTGCAGGAGGCGGACCTGATTGCCGCTGCTGCTAAGACCGCTCTGGGCCAATCGATCCAACTGGCCATTTGCCCTCCGGCTACGTTGTTAGCGCGTTTAAGTGAAGCGACAGCTGGCACCGGGCTTTTGACCGGCGCGCAAGATTGCCATGCGAAAGCATCTGGCGCGCATACCGGCGATATCTCTGCTGCCATGGTCAAGGATGCAGGCGGCCATTTTGTCATCGTCGGCCATTCTGAGCGTCGTGCCGATCATGGCGAGAGCAGCGAGATGGTTCGCAACAAGGCGCAAGCAGCCCTAGAGGCGGGTCTTGTTCCCATTGTTTGCGTCGGCGAAACCCGCGCCGAGCGAGAAGCAGGCCAAGCCGAAGCGATCGTTCTGTCCCAAGTTGAAGGCTCAGTGCCAGAGACTTTCCCAGACGGTGGTCTGGTGATTGCCTATGAGCCGGTTTGGGCGATCGGGACGGGCTTGGTCCCGAGCGCGGCAGACGTCTTGGCGATGCATCAAGCCGTTCACGAAAGTTTGGTCAGCCGCTTTGGCGCAAAAGGTGCCAGCATCCAGATTCTATACGGCGGCTCGGTCAATGGACAAAATGCGGGTGACCTGTTGCATTTGGCCCATGTCGACGGGGCTTTGGTCGGCGGCGCGAGCCTCACAGCGGATGGATTCTTGAAAATTTTGCACGCAATTCAAGAATGAAGCAATCATCGTAACCTCTTAGCAACAACCCTGTGGCAAACGGTATATCCGGATTGAGGGGTGAAAGTCCTTTGGACAAGCAAAGACTCGCAGCAGCGACCGTGCTGATTTATGATCCTGTGCGCGGCAACATGCTGATGACACGTTCTGTTTTGCATGGGATTGGGTTTCGCCGTATCGAGGGGATGACCTCGCTAAGCGAATTGACCCGCCGGCTGCGCGACGTCGACATTTCCCTTTTGGTTGTTGAAGCCACCGAAAATCACAGCGAAGTGGTCCAATTGCTGCGCGCGCAGCGTCTGGGCGAGTTGGGGGTTAATCCATTCATTCCTGTCATTGCCACCCTGTGGGCTGGATCAACCGACTTGGTCGCCGACCTGATGAATGTTGGCTGTGATGATGTGCTTTTGCGGCCCTTCTCTCAAATTCAAACCCTAGAGCGGGTCCGCGCGATCATCTCTGCGCGCAAACAATTTGTTGTGACTTCGGACTATGTGGGGCCAGACCGTGGTCGTTCATCGAGTAACCAAATGGCCCCAGAGACCTTTGATCCGCCAAACACGCTGCGCGACCGGGTCTTGATGAGCAATTATGATCCGGTGACTCAATCTGAAATCTTGGCCACCGCGCGCCGGAAAGTCGACCAAGATCGGTTGGCAAAGCTTGCCCGTCGCATTGCCATGGCTGCCGAAGTCATCATCCAAGCCCAAGGCCGTGGGGATGCAAACGCAGGCTTTGTGGTCGATTTGCTGGAAAGCTCGGCCGAGCTTGTTCGCGCTGCAAAGCGTCTGGATATTGATGAAGTGCAAGAAATTGCCATGGTTTTGGAAAATGTCGCTGCTCGCACCAGTGCGCCAGGGCCAGAACGCGTCGAAAACGCCAATCTAACGCGGCAACTCGCCCTCGCGCTTTATGTCGCCTATGCGGTTGAAGGTGGAGAGGCATTCAAGGCGGAATTGGAGACGACTTTGGACAAAGTCCGCGGTCGATTGGACAAGGCAAAAGAGCGCGCGAAACGCCGTCATACCTTGGCGCTGTCGTTGGTCTCTTGAAGTTCGGCCTCGAAAGAGCGACATAGCAGCCTCGAGCGCAGGGTTTTGCGCCCCATCCATTCACCTTTAGGCCCGTTCCATGTTCATCCAAGCTGTTCTCATTCTCCACCTGCTGATCTGTTTGGCGCTGATTGGTGCCATTTTGTTGCAGCGTTCGGAAGGCGGCGGGGCCTTGGGTATGGGCGGGGGTCCTTCTTCCATGATGTCTGGCCGATCTGCGGCTAACTTCATGACGCGCACCACGACTTTGTTGGGGGCAGCATTCTTGCTGACCAGCGTCACCTTGACCATCATGAACAAATCCGCGACCAAGCCCGCTGATTCCTTGATGCAGGACGGCCGTACCAAGGATGGCTTGCCAACCAAGGGCATTGATCTTTCCGTGCCAACCACGCCGGCCAATGCCATTGCGCCAGTTCCTGCTGCACCCACTGGCGGAATACCAGCTTCGGCGCCAACAGCACCTCAGCCTGCGCCTCTATTCCCTGCGACGCCTGCCGCGCCAGCGACCGAGCCAGCACCAGCAGAAAAAAAATAAGCGGCTAACCCCCATTTCTTTCCAGTTGCGCCTCTTCCCTTTTACAGGCGTTGCGGCTTAGAACGACCTCCCATGACCCGATATGTGTTCATCACTGGGGGCGTGGTTTCCTCGCTCGGAAAAGGCATTGCATCAGCCGCGTTAGGCGCGCTGCTGCAAGCTCGTGGCTATAAAGTGAGGCTGCGTAAACTCGATCCTTATCTCAATGTCGATCCCGGCACGATGAGCCCGTATCAACATGGCGAAGTCTTTGTGACCGACGATGGCGCAGAGACCGACTTGGATTTGGGCCATTATGAGCGTTTTACCGGCGTTTCTGCTGCTAAAGCAGACAATATTACGACCGGGCGCATCTATCAGGAAATCATCGCCAAGGAGCGCAAGGGTGAATTTTTGGGGGCGACCATCCAGGTCATTCCCCACGTCACCAATGCGATCAAAGATTTCGTCTTGTCCGATGCGGGCGATGCGGACTTTGTTTTGTGCGAGATTGGTGGCACGGTTGGCGACATTGAGGGCCTACCCTTCTTCGAAGCCATTCGTCAGCTTGGTCAGCAATTAGATCCTCAGCAGGCGGTCTATATTCACCTGACACTCTTGCCCTACATCCACACGGCTGGCGAAATGAAAACCAAGCCGACCCAGCACAGCGTGAAGGAATTGCGCTCAATCGGTATTCAGCCCGATATTCTAATTTGCCGTTGTGACCGTCCGATCCCGGAAGATGAAAAGCGCAAGATCGCGCTCTTCACCAATGTGCGGGCAGGTGCTGTGATCCAAGCCCTCGATTCGGCGCACATTTATGAAGTGCCGATGGACTATCATGCAGAAGGCTTGGACCGCGAAGTCTTGCGGCGTTTTGGCATTACCGACGCGCCAGAGCCCGATTTGACCAAATGGCAAGCCATCTCAAAGCGCTTGCGCGCACCTGATGGCGATGTGACCATTGCGGTTGTTGGCAAATATACCGCCATGAAGGACGCCTATAAGTCCTTGATCGAAGCCCTCCATCATGGCGGCCTCGCCAATGATGTGAAGGTGAATATCAATTGGGTCGATGCGCGCGCCTTTGATGCCGACCAAGACATGCTGACGGCAGAGCTTGAGGGCGTGGATGCGATTCTGGTTCCAGGTGCGTTTGGCGATTCTGGCGCGGAAGGTAAGATCAAGGCCGTTCAATTTGCGCGCGAGCGTCAGATTCCCTTCTTTGGCATTTGCTTTGGCATGCAGATGGCCTGTGTCGAGGCGGCCCGCAATCTGGCGGGCATTTCTCAAGCCTCCTCCACCGAATTTGGTCCAACCTCTGAGCCTGTTGTCGGCCTGATGACGGAGTGGGTGAGGGGCAATGAACGCCAATTGCGCGGGGAAGAGACCGATTTGGGCGGCACCATGCGACTGGGTGCCTATCCAGCCGTTTTAAAGGCAGATTCAGTTGTTTCCCGCGCCTATGGCGGCGCGCTTAGCATCCAAGAGCGTCATCGCCACCGCTATGAAGTCAATATGGCTTATCGGGAAATGCTTGAGGGCCAAGGCTTGATTTTCTCCGGCGTGTCACCCGATGGTGTCTTACCCGAAATTGTTGAGCGGGCAGACCATCCTTGGTTCGTCGGCGTGCAGTATCACCCCGAACTCAAGTCCCGTCCTTTTGAACCACATCCTCTGTTTGCGGATTTTGTTCGCGCAGCCTTGGTGCAGAGCCGTCTGGTTTAGGTCTGTAGAAACCATCTTGTCCAAACCATGCCTTCCGCTAGGGTCGGCTCCACAATATCGCAACAAACTTCTAGTCGAGTTTGGAGGCATGGGGGGAAATATGAGAAGATTTGCAATCTTGGCGGTGGTGAGTTCGTTGGTGCTGGCCGGTTGCGTCACACCTTATCAACCTGTGCCTTTTGATCGGACAGCAACGCCCGTCTCCAAGATTGCTGTGGTTGATAATACGCTGCCGCCGGAAGTTGGGACCCAAAAATTGGCTACCAATGGCGAAAACATGATGTCAGCGGCCTCAAGTGCTGGCTTGGCTGGCTTGCTGGTGGGTGCTGTGGCTGCTGGGATCGAGGCCGGTATTGAGGCAGGCCAGCGTGAGCGCATTCAAAAGGCGCTTGCCACCCAGAATTTCAACGGCGAAGCCATCTTTGACGCCGCTTTGGAGGAAGCCCTCAAGGGACAGAATTACACAGTTGCGCCCATTGCGATCCCACGGACGAAAGCCCGTGAATTGGTTGTCATTCCAGCGAATGAAGCCGCGGAGCCAGGTTCTGCCGTCCTCGACACTTTGGGCTTCAATTATGGCTATCAGCTGGTTGGGAATTCCACGCAATGGCGTCCGTTCGTGACCCTGCATGTTCGTATGGTGGATCATAAGGATCCAAAGAAGATCCTGTTGGACAATAAAATCACTTATAATCCAGTGATTAAATCCGATGTTACGATCTCCATCCCTGTTGATGAGGCTTTTGCTTTTCAGAAGATTGACGACCTTGAAGCAGACCCTGCCAAAGCTGCAGAAGGCTTAAAGGCCGCTCTACAGGCAACGGCCAAAGCGACAGCAGATTTGTTGAGGTGATCTGATGCAAAAGATGCGAGCTTCCCTTTTTGTGTTGAGCGTTAGCGGCTTGGTCAGCGCGTGTTCAACAACACCGCCGCCGCCACCACCCTTGGCTGTTTCTGAAATCACGGGAAAGACGTGCACAGATAAGCCCGATTTGACCAAGGCGATCGCCATGACGCCCAAGCGTAAGGCGCAGTGGCACTCGATCGCGACCGATGTTGACGCAATGTCGCCTTGCCTAAATCTGGAGGGCAAGCCAAGCAATTATGTCCTCTATACACTACCCGCAGCGCCATCGAATCATACACTTACCATTGGCGGTGCATATGAGGTTCTGCGAATTCTTGGGCCCTTGGTCTCTGTCCTCAATGCAGACGGGCAGCCGATCCGGACCTTCACCGCAGATCGGTTTGCCAATGTGGGCAATACGTTTGGCGTGCAGTTTCGCCCGAGTGATGATGCGCGCTTTGTGTTGGTGCAAACCAACCCGCAATCAGCTGGCGTCGAAGTAAAGGCGTTTGAGACCCAACTCATCAGCCAAACCAATTATTCCTACAATCCCTATAATTACGGGACCACCAGCTATACGACGCAGTATGGGCGGGAAGGGGCCACCGTTCGCAAATTCTCGCATGAGGGCGTCGTTTCGGTGACGATCCAAGCAGTTGTTGGCAAAATTGGTCTGCCTAACGAGAAATAAAGCGTTGGCAGGCAAGGGGCGTTTGATCCAGCACGATTGAACGCCCCTTTCGTTTCTGCCCGACTGATTTTACTTTACATCTCGGAATAGAGCCTTATGGTTGTGGGATTGATGTGAGGTTTGTGATGTCAGGCTTTAAGATTGAACCATTGCATGATTGGGAATGGGGCCTTCGGGCTTCGTTACGCCTCATGTGGCACCTTCGGTTGCTTATGATCCCGCTAACGCTGATGGCTTTGGTTTTGGGTTATGTGTTGCCGGCACAGCTTGAAGGTGTGATTCCCAATGAGCTTTTTGAAGCCACTGTAACCGCCGCCATGGCAATTGGCTTGACGAGCTTATTCTTAAAGTTCACCGGGGTGGAGACAAGTTGGCGATCCAGAATCATGGCGGCTGTCGTAATCCTAGCGCTCGAAATCGGGCTTTTCCTGATTATGTCGGGCGTCACAGAGCTCTTAACCTATGTAGCTCATCCTGGCTTGAAGGCGTTGATCTCGCTTGCGATAATCGCCTTTTTTGTTGTTTACGTGCATTACACTTTCTGCCTGTGCGTTCAGGTCTTGGTGGATGGACAGCCAAACTTTTTGCGATCTTACAAGGCGGTGGCGTCTCGTAAATGGCGTTTGTGGCTGTCCTTTCTCTTGTTTTTTGTCCTGTGGTTGCCATTTTGGGGGCTTCAAAACGTCCTTGAAGCTGCCGCACCCCTAAATAATAGCGACCAAGCCTTGTTGCCTTATCTGGCAAGGGGAATTGAAGCCTTCGTTTGGGCACTCTCGTCCATGGCCGCTGCTGCCCTCAGCACCATTTGGTTCTTGCACCCACGTGTCCGGACCCCGGAGGAATCGACGACCTGGGAAGTGCCGACAATCGCACAGCCCAGTTGAGCTAGGATAAGTTCAATTCCCACTGGCATAGTGTCTTGCATTTGGGGAAGAGCACGCGTAGAGACGCGCTTCAGTTTTACTGGCGGCTCTTACCGGGGCCGCCTTATCTTTTGAAATGGAACCTGCACCATGGCAGTGCCTAAGCGCAAAACTACTCCTTCTCGTCGCGGTATGCGTCGTTCGCACGATGCGTTGGGCGTGAATTCCTATGTCGAAGACAAGGATTCGGGCGAACTGCGTCGTCCACACCATATCGACCTGAAGACCGGCATGTATCGCGGCCGTCAGGTTTTGACCCCAAAGGAAGACTAAGGCTCCTTCGCCTTTTCTTGTGGAAAAGCCCTGCCATCTGGCAGGGTTTTTTTCGTTTAGGTCACCTGTCCGCTCGACTTCCTTTCAGCTCTTGCTACACCTGCATCTAGGTGTTCTTGGGGGATAGAAATCATGCGGGTTTATTCGGGATTGATTGGGCTGGCCTTTGTGTTGGCAGGCCCTGCGTGGGCAGAAGCTCCAAAGCCGGTTGAAGCGCTCGACCTTTATCGCCTCGAACAACCAATTGATCCGCAATTGTCGCCCGATGGCAAACAAGTCGCCGTCTTGCGCCAAACCCGCGATATTCAAACCGACCGGGTCCTGACAGACTTGTGGCTGGTGCCGGTCCCCGGTGGCGGTAGCGGTGAGGGCCGTCGCCTTCTGGTCGGGGCGGATCGTGCACCGTCCACTGCGCGCTGGTCACCAGATGGCAGCGCGATTGCCTTTGTCGGCAAGGATGGCCCCAAGTCGCAGATCTTTGTGCTGGATGTGAAGGAAGGCATCGCCAAGCCGCTCACCACGCTCAAATTCTCGCCCAGCGCTCTGTCCTGGTCGCCAGACGGCAAGAAGATCGCCTTTGTGAATCTGGTCGAGGAAAAGCCTGAGGCCATTTATAAATTGCCGGAGAAGCCCGAGGGCGCGACTTGGGCGGCGCCTGCGCGCGTGGTGCGCACCTTTCCCTATCGCACCGATCCCGAAGGCTGGCTGACGCCGGGCGACTATCAGGTCTTTACCCTCGATGTCGCCAGCGGAACTGTTACCCAAGTCACCAGCGGTGGTGGCGATTGGGGCCGAGAAGATGGCCAACCCGCTTGGACACCCGATGGCCAATTTGTCATCGTCAGCGGCAATCCGGCGCCTGATGCTCATTTGAAGCCTGTCCAGTCCGACCTCTATGCGTGGCCCGCTGCTGGCGGCGGCAAAGCCCGCCAACTCACCGCCGATGATGGCTTTGAAAACAGCCCCGTTGTCAGCCCAGATGGCAAGGCCTTGGCCTATGTCGGCTGGCGCAATCGGCAAACCTCGTTCCAACGCACCGATGTGTTTGTCGCGTCTTTGCCAGCAACAGGCCTTACCACCCAAAGCCGCAATCTGACCCTGAAACTCGACCGCCCCGCCAGCCAGATTAGCTGGCGCAAGGACGGGAAGGGCGTGAATTTCCTTTATCAGGATGTCGGCATCAGCCGGGTGGGCTTTGCGCCTTTAGACGGGTCAGTCAGCATTGCCACGCCAGAAGTCGGCAATACACGTCTTCTCCTGCCATCCTCGGGCGGCAGCTATTCCACCGATGGCAGCAAGACGGTTTATCCCAGTGTCGAAGCGGATCGTCCGGCTAATTTGGCGCTGTGGTCGCAGGGCAAGGAAACCATCCTGTGGGATATGAATGCGGCTTGGCGGGCTGGTAAATCCATCGGCAAGCTGGAAGAAATCTGGACTCCATCGTCTGCCGATGGCCGCAAAGTGCACGGCTGGATCCTCTATCCGCCCAATTTCGACCCCAGCAAGAAATACCCGCTGGCAATGGATATTCATGGTGGGCCGCATACCGATTATGGCCCGATGTTCTCCATTACTCATCAGCTCTATGCGGCAGCAGGCTATGTTACCCTCTTCACCAATCCGCGCGGCTCAATCGGTTATGGCGAAGAATTCGCGAACCTGATCAATCTTTGCTACCCCTGCCAAGATCATGACGATCTGATGAGCAGTGTCGATGCCGTTATCGCGCGTGGCTTCATCGACACCAATCGCCTCTATATCGGCGGTGGCTCTGGCGGTGGCGTGTTGTCCTCGTGGGCGATTGGCAAGACAAACCGCTTTGCCGCCGCCTCGGTCAAGCGTCCGGTGATTAATTGGACGTCTGAAGCGTTGACCAGCGACATTGGCGCTGTTGTCACCAGCTATTGGTTTGAGAAAAAGCCTTGGGAGCAGCCGGAGAAATATTGGGCGCGCTCGCCTTTATCCTTGGTGGGGAATGTCCGCACGCCAACGATCATCATTACAGGCGAAAGCGATTATCGCACGCCCATGAGTGACAGCGAGCAATATTTCCAAGCTTTGCAACTGCAAGGCGTCGAAAGCGCCTTGGTGCGCTTACCCGAAGCCGGCCACGGCTTTGGCCGCCCCAGCCAATGGCTGGCCGCAATCCTCAGCACAATTGGCTGGTACGACAGTCATGTAAAGAAGGCGGAGTAGGGGGCTGCGTCTCCCCGCCACCGCGTCAGAGCAAAGCTGGGACCATTTAAACGGGGAAGTGGCAGCACGGAAGGGACCGCGCAACACGAGTTGCGCTTCCTAACGCGTAAACAGGCGCAGCTAGTGCTGCGCGCTCCTACCCCTTCACCGGCTTCGCTTCCCCATTCACGGGAGCCCGATCGGACTGAAGGGGTCTTCGAGGACAAATGTGCAAGCCTGACCGCTAAATGATCCCCTTCGCGCGCAGACCTTCAATCTGCGCATCGCTGAGGCCCAAGAGGCTTTTGAGCTCGGCTTCGGTATCAGCACCCAATGCTGGTGGCGCGCGACGCGGAATAGGGGGCGTGAGGCTCATTTTGATCGGATTGGCCACGAGCGGGATGGTGGTGCCATCCGCGCGTGACAGCTCTTGTTGCATCCCCCGTGCGATCACTTGAGGGTCCTCAAAGACTTGATCAATCGTGTTGATCGGCCCGCATGGCACGCCAGCTTGTTCCAAAACTTCAATCCAGCTCGCGGTTGTTTTGCTGGCCATTACGGGCAAAAGCCCTGCGATCAGGCTGTCGCGATGGGCCACACGCTGGGCATTGGTCTTGTAGCGGGCGTCTGCGCCGAGTTCGGTTTGACCAGCAGCGGCGCAAAATTGTTGCCACTGGCCATCATTGCCAACCGCCAGCACAATATGCCCATCGGCACTTGGGAAAACCTGATACGGGGCGATGTTTGGATGTGCATTGCCCAAGCGCGTCGGCGCTTTGCCCGAGACCAGAAAATTGGCCGCCTGATTGGCGAGCACAGAAGTCTGACAATCGAGCAAAGCCATATCAATATGCTGGCCTTGACCCGTGGCCTCGGCATGGCGCAAGGCGGCCAGGATCGCGATGGTCGCATAAAGGCCGGTGAAGAGGTCTGCGACCGCCACCCCAACTTTCAACGGCTCTGCCCCCGGCGTGCCGTCCGCTTGGCCAGTTACGCTCATCAAGCCACCTGCAGCTTGCACCAGATAATCATAGCCAGCGCGCGGCGCATACGGGCCAGTCTGGCCAAATCCGGTAATCGAGCAATAGACCATTTTTGGATTGATCTTTGCGACACTCTCATAGTCCAAGCCATATTTGGCCAAGCCACCGGTTTTGAAATTCTCAACAAGCACATCATGATGCGGGATAAGTGCACGCAAAATTTCGCTGCCTTCTGGCGAAGTGAAGTCGAGGGTAAGGGAGGATTTGTTGCGATTGGCGCAGGTGTAATAAGCGGCGTCGCTTTGGGCACCACTCTCGTCGATTAGAAATGGCGGGCCCCAGCTGCGCGTATCATCTCCGACGCCGGGTTTTTCGATTTTAAGGACGTCAGCGCCCAAATCACCCAAGGTCTGAGTTGCCCAAGGCCCGGCCAGTACGCGGGATAGATCAAGCACCCGAACGCCTGCTAAAGCGGTTGGGGAGGCGGGTAGGGCGTTTGATTGCAGTGTTTTAGGCATGGGTCGCGTTCTTTTTATTTGCTTCTTTGAAAAGATATATCATTGTCAGGCTTGCTGATACTAGAGCAGGCAAGGGGAGTCTCGCCAGATGACAGAGAGTGGTCAACAAGATCAAGCCATGCCGACAAAGCCGACCAATGAGTTTGTGCTCGGTTGGCCTATCCTTCTGGCTTCCATTGTCGGCGTCTATGCGTCTCTGGCGACGTTGCCCTTTTATGCGGTGCAGAATTTGTTTGGCCCTTTAAAAGAAGCCTTTGGTTGGAGCCGCACCGATGTGTCCATGGCGGTGACTTTGATGGGGCTGGGCAATCTGCTTTCGTCCTATGTTGCTGGCGCAGTGACGGACCGGTTTGGTTCGCGCCCGGTTGCCTTGGTCTCAGGGCTTTTGTTGGCATTGTGCTTGTTTCTGCTGACCTTGAATGATGGCAATCTCCAGCAATTCTGGCTGACCTATTTCATCATGACGATTGTGGCGGCGGGCACCTTGCCTTTGACCTATACCCGCACGATCAATCAGTGGTTTGATAAGTCACGCGGGCTGGCACTTGGTCTCACGCTTTTGGGGACGTCGTTCGGTGCGATTACCCTGCCGATCCTTTACAAGATGGGCATTGATGCCTTTGGATGGAAAGGTGTGTTCTACGTCGCGCTTGGCATAGTCTTAGTGCTATGGCTGCCGATCTTTCTAGCGTTGTTCAAGGACCGCAGCGTAGCCCATCAGGCGCAAGCGGCATTGACTGCCACCGGCATGACGCTAGGCGAATCGGTGCGGACGGCCACTTTCTGGAAAATGGGGATCGCCTTCTTCTTTGTGACCTTCGCCATGAGCGGGATTGCTGTGCATATCGTCGCGATGATGAAGGACAATGGCTTGTCGGGTGCTCAAGCAGCCCAGATCGCTAGCCTGATTGGGGTCTCGATTCTCGTGGCGCGTTTAGCGGTTGGTTATTTGATCGACAAATTCCACGCCCCACCGATTGCGGCGGCCTGTTTCGCCATTCCAGCCATTGGCTGCTACCTCTTGATGGGGGGCGGTCATGGGCCGGCCGTTTTGGCCGTCATCCTAGTTGGGGTGGCGTTAGGCGCAGAGCTTGATTTGATCGCCTTCTTCACCAGTCGCTATTTCGGCATGAAGAATTACGGCAAGATTTATGGCTGGCAATATGTCTTCTATACGCTGGGTGCCGGGATTAGCCCGCTCGCCTTCGGTATCGTTTATGACAAATTGGGATCTTACGATCAGGTCTTGATCGCATCGTCTGTCGGATTGGTTTTGGCGGGTGTTTTGATGTTGAGCCTGCCGAAATATCAGAGGACTGAAACGGCAGGGGCCTAGCCCCTGTCAGCCAAGGCCTTAGCAAACACATCCTCAAACATCTGCGTGGTCAACCGCCCCGTATTGGTGTTGTAGCGGCTGCAATGATAGCTGTCATAAAGGGTCTTGTCGCCAATCTGGTGAACCGCACCATGGGCGAACTTATAGGCAGAGGGCTTGGCCCCCAGCGCGCGAACGGTTGCATCATGGCTGATCTTGCCAAGGCAGATGAGGCTTGTGAGGCTTGTCAGCGCTGCAATCTGCGCCTTCAAAAACGGTGCGCATTGGGCGATTTCAGAAGGCTCAGGCTTGTTGGCTGGCGGCGCGCATTGCACGGCATTGGTGATCATCGCGCCCTTTAGCGACAAACCGTCGCCCGCATGGGCGGCATAGGTGCCGTCCGACAAGTCAAAGCGCGCGAGGGTCTGATAGAGCAGGTCGCCCGCCCAATCGCCGGTAAAGGGCCGACCCGTACGATTGGCTCCGGTCCGGCCAGGGGCGAGGCCCACGATCAACAGCCAAGCGTCGTCATCCCCAAACGAGGGGGCAGGGCCATTATACCAGTCTGGATTTTCTAGCCGATTGGTTGCACGGTAAGCAACCAATCGGGGGCACAGCGGGCAATCGCGTGTGGGTTGTTGCACAGCTGATCTGCCCGCTTTGAACTAGGCTTCCGTCTCGCCCTCAAGCTCGTCTTCCATGCCTTCCAGCTCGTCGTCAAACTCGTCGACAAACACATCGCCCTCTGCTGGGCGTGCTGGGCGCATGTTGGCGCGTGGGTTCTCAAAGCCATCTGGACGCGGCGGGCGACCAATCAGGGCCGACAGATCCGCCAGATCGATGAAGGTGTCCGCCTGGCGGCGAAGTTCATCGGCAATCATGGGTGGTTGGGTCTTGATGGAGGAAACCACCGAGACACGAGGACCCCGACGCTGAACCGCTTCGATCAGGACGCGGAAGTCTCCATCGCCGGAGAACAGCACGATATGGTCAACATGAGAGGCTAGCTCCATCATGTCGACAGCAATTTCAATATCCATGTCGCCTTTGACGCGACGACGGCCCAAGGTGTCGGTGAATTCCTTGGCAGGCTTGGTGATGACGTTGAAGCCATTATAGTCTAGCCAATCGGCGAGTGGGCGAACTGGGCTATATTCAACATCTTCGAGAATGGCGGTGTAATAGCTGGCGCGAACGAGACGGCCGCGCTTCTTGAACTCTTCAAGAAGCTTGCGATAATCAACGTCGAAGCCCAAAGTGCGCGCTGCTGCGTAGAAGTTTGCACCATCGATAAACAGAGCGATTCGCTCATTGGGATAAAAAGTCATTGTGACGCGGCCTTCCTCTGAACTATTCCATCCAAAAATGCCTCTAGAGCCTTCCGGAATATTTATTGGCCTAGGATCGAACCTAGGCTTGGGCTCTAAAGCGCCGCGAGATATTCTCCTCGACGCCTTGGATCTGTTACTACAAAATGGTGACCGTGTCACCACTCTGTCATCGTTTTGGTCAACCAAAGCTTGGCCGCCAAATCGCGGAAAACCCGACTATTTGAATGCGATTTGTCGCATTGAAACCGCTGACGAAGACCCCTTGGCTCTTCTTCAAAGGTGTCAGGTAATAGAAGCGCGGATGAACCGCATTCGTTCCCTCAATGATCGTTGGGCAAACAGAACATTGGATTTAGATATAGTCGATTACAATGGCATTGTTAGTGTCAATTGCAGCGTTATAACATTGCCGCATCCTCGAATAGCAGAGCGAGACTTTGTATTACTACCGCTGTTAGAAATTGCGCCAGATTGGCGACATCCCGTGTCGGGCACGCTTGGACGGGTTTTGCTGCAACAGTTGCGAGAGTCAGGAAATCTCAACGATTGCGTGCGACTGGATTGAGGGCAGGCAAGCTGCGCTTGCTTGCTTTTGGGCCTTGCGCCTTTATCTGCGTGCAATGGTTGAGAAACGACAAGACTTCCCGTAAAGAGATTACTCACTTTCCGACAGGATTAGATATATGGCCCGCGTGACGGTAGAGGATTGCGTTGAACGCGTCCCAAATAGATTCTCTCTGGTATTGTTTGCAGCGCATCGCGCCCGCCAGATTTCTGGTGGTGCAGCGCTCACGCTCGACCGCGATCGCGATAAAGATCCTGTCGTGGCCTTGCGCGAGATCGCCGACGCCACGGTAGAAACCGAAGAGTTGCGCGATGGCTTGGTTGCTTCGCTACGCGAAGTTCGCCCACATGCTGTGCGTGAAGAAGAAGAGAGCGATCTCTTGGCTCTGGAAGCCCCTGTACTTGCAACTGAAGACGATGTGCTGCGCGCTTTGCAGCAAGAGCAAGAAGCAGTCCGCGAAGACCCCTATTGATCTTAAAGGTTCACCATGGACGATGGCAGGGCCTCTGAGACGTTAGAAGAATCTGGGGAATTGCCGTTCCCGGCGCAAATCGTGCGGCCTCCTAGTCGGGGCCGAATTTTGCGTCAGTATGAGCTGATTGATCGCATTCGGGCCTATGATCCTCATGTCAATGAGGATGCCATTAATCGCGCTTATGTATTTGCGATGCAGCGCCATGGCAGCCAGTTGCGGGCTTCCGGCGATCCTTACTTTGCCCATCCAATCGAAGTTGCCGGTATTCTGACCGAGCTTCGGCTCGATGCGGCTTCCATCATCACGGGCCTGTTGCACGACACGGTTGAAGACACCACCGCCACGACCGCTGAGATTGGCAAGTTATTTGGCGATGAAGTGGCGCAATTGGTTGATGGGGTGACAAAGCTTTCCCAGCTAGAGCTCAACTCAAACCGTACCAAGCAAGCTGAAAACCTGCAGAAATTCATCCTCGCTTTGTCGAAAGATGTGCGCGTTTTGTTGGTGAAGCTGGCGGACCGTCTGCACAATATGCGCACGCTTCACTTCATTAAGAAGCGCGAAAAGCGAGAGCGGATTGCCCGCGAGACGGCCGATATTTACGCCCCCTTGGCGCGGCGCATGGGCATCCAGCGCTTTTCGGGGGAGCTTGAAGAGCTGGCCTTCCAGCACCTTCACCCCGAAGCTTGTAAGACTATAAATGAGCAATTGGCCAATCTGCGGGCAGAGCGCGCGGGTGCCGTGGCAGCAGTTACCCAAAAGATCGGCGCGGCTTTAGAAGCTGCAGGCATTGAAGCGCGCGTGATGGGCCGTGAAAAGCGCGCTTATTCGGTCTGGAAGAAGCTGGAGCGTAAGTCGATTTCCTTTTCCGACGTCTCGGACCTCTATGGTTTCCGCGTCGTGGTGAATGATACCGCCCAATGCTATGCGGCCCTCGGCGTGATCCACGAAGCTTGGTCGTGCGTGCCGGGCCGATTTAAGGACTTTATCTCTGTCCCCAAGCCCAATGGCTATCGCTCCATCCATACCGGCGTTGTGGGACCGAGCTCGACGTCGGTTGATATTCAAATTCGGTCCGACGAAATGGACCGGATCGCTGAAGACGGGGTTGCCGCGCATTGGCGCTATAAGAATAGCACCTATGGCTACCACCCGATGGACGGCAAGCAATCCGATCCCTTGGCACCCTTGCGCAATCTGGTTGAAATTCTCGAGCATGGCGGAGATCCGGAAGAGTTTCTGGAAAATGCCAAGCTGGAAATGTTTCAGGATCAGGTTTTTGCCTTTACGCCCAAAGGCGATTTGATTGTTCTGCCGTATGGCGCGACGCCGCTGGATTTTGCCTATGCCGTTCATACCCGCATTGGCGATACAACAGTCGGTGCTCGGATCAACGGGGAGGAGCGTCCATTGCGGACCGCGCTTTCCAATGGCGACGTCGTGGAAATCTTACGGTCAGAGATGCGAAAGCCAGTGGCGGATTGGGAGTCTGTCGCGGTGACCGGTAAGGCACGTTCTGCCATCCGTCGCTTGGTGCGTGAAAGTGAGCGCGAGGAGTTTGCGACCTTGGGCCGCCGGTTGGCTGGCCATGCGCTGCGCCGCGTTGGTCTCAATCCTGAGGACATCAATCTCGAAGATGCGCGCCAGCGCCTGAATTACGATACGATGGATGAGCTTTATGCCGCCATTGGGCGCGGTCGCTTAACGGGGGCGAGCCTTGCAGAAGCGGCCGTCCCTGGTTTTGTGCGCAAGAGTGTCTTGGGTGAACCGCGTTTAATGATCGATAATGACCATGCTGGAGATTTTGTCCGGGGGTCAGACCTGATGTCCGGCGTCGCACTCCATTTCATGCCCTGTTGCTCGCCCTTGCCGGGTGACCGGATTGTCGGGGTTCATGTGCCCGACCGAGGGGTGGAAGTGCACACAATCGATTGTGACCATTTGGCCGAGCATGATGCCAATGAAGATCAATGGATTGATCTGGCGTGGACCGATGAGGCCAAACGCAATGGTTTGGCTCTGGGCCGCTTGGTTATGAGTTGTGAAAACACCAAGGGCGTGTTTGCCCAAGTGGGCAAAATCATTTCCGAGTGTGATGGCAATATTACCAATGTGCGCGCACAAAATCGGCGCGAAGACTTCATCGATCTCTTGGTCGACGTTGAAGTCGCAGATTCCAAGCATTTGAACGTGATTGCAGCATCCTTGCGGGCTTTGCCTGTTGTTGTTGATGTGAAGCGGTTACGGGGCTGAGCGGACGGCAAGGAACGTAAAGATGGCAACCTATTTGGTGACTGGGGTGAACCGCGGCATTGGCCGTGCGTTGGTAGAAGGCTTGTTGGCGCGGGGCCACACGGTTATCGGTACGACCCGCGACGGACAGGCACCTTTGGAAAATCCTAATTTTCGAGTCGTCGCGTGTGATATGAACGACACGGCGTCGGTTCGCGCGGCAGCACAAAGTGTAGGCGAGAACATCGATGTCCTGATTCAAAATGCAGGGGTATTTGGCCCGCGTCCACAGGAATTGGCCGATCTTGAACCCGATGATTTTCTGGGCGTCCTCAATGCCAATGTGGTTGGCCCGTGGCGCGTGTTGCAAGCCTTTTTGCCGCATCTGAAGCAGTCCGCCCAAGGTCGGGTTTTGATGATTTCGTCCGGCATGGGCCGCTTTTCAGGCTCATCAGATGGGGCACCGGCTTACCGGGCTTCCAAGGCGGCCTTGAACAAACTGGTGCAGACTTTTGCGCTTGACCTTAAGCGCGATGGCATTGCGATTGTAGCGTGTCACCCGGGCTGGGTTCGCACCGATATGGGCGGGGCAGGGGCCGAGATCGACGCCAAGGCCAGCGCTGATGGCCTCATTCAACTCGCCGAAAATTTGCAACTATCGGGCACCGGCCGCTTCATGGACTGGACCGGAAACACGCAGGACTGGTGAAACCAGCTTAGAAAGTGATACATAAGCCTTATGACCAATGACGACGTTCTTTCCACCTTTAAGTCGGCCGGTGGCCTGCTTGAGGGCCATTTCATTCTAACTTCGGGCCGCCATAGCCGCACCTTCTTGCAGAAGGCCTTTGTGTTTATGGACCCACCTGCAACCGAAAAACTCTGCCGGGGCTTGGCAGACAAGATCAAAGAGCGTTGGGGCCACGTGGATTATGTGGTGTCGCCTGCTGTGGGTGCGGTCATTCCAGGCTATGAAACGGCGCGGCATTTAGGTGCCAAAGCCGTCTATGTGGAGCGCGAAGACGGTAAGTTCCGCCTGCGTCGCGGCTTTACCTTGCCAGCTGAGGCGCGCGTCGTGATCGTTGAAGACATCGTTTCGACGGGCATCTCGGTGCGCGAAACACTCGAAGCGATCAAGGATGCACCTTGCGTGATCTTAGGGGCGGCTGTGATTGTGGATCGCAGTGCAGGCCGGGCCGATGTCGGCTGTGAGCTGGTCGCCTTGGCTTCGATTGAAGTCGAAAGCTTTGCGCCCGATGAAATACCAGATGACCTCAAGGGCATTCCGGCCATTAAGCCCGGCAGCCGGGCCTTGTCGCAAAGTACATCCTCATGAGCTTTGACCATCGCTTGCGGCTTGGGATCAATATTGATCACGTGGCAACGATCCGAAATGCGCGGGGTGGCCCTCATCCCGATCCGTTGCGCGCTGCCCATATGGCAGCCAAAGCCGGTGCCGATGGCATCACGCTTCACCTGCGTGAAGACCGTCGCCATATTCGTGATGAGGACCTTGAGAAATTCATCGCGCAAGTGGAATTGCCGATCAATCTTGAACTGGCCGCCACCGAAGAAATGCTCGACATCGCGCTTCGTCACCCAACACATGCGGTCTGCATTGTGCCGGAAAAGCGCGAGGAGCGGACGACCGAGGGCGGTCTCGATGTAGCGCGCTTGCACAATTCGATTGCGCCCATGGTACGCAAGCTTGCAGCGGCTGGTCGCCGTGTTTCGCTGTTCATTGAACCTGACCCCATCCAATTGGCTGTCGCAGAGGCCATGGGCGCGCAAGTCGTGGAATTGCATACTGGCGCGTATGCAGAAGCTGCGCTTGAGGGACATGTTGAGGAAGCCCAACAGATCGTTGAAAAGTTGGCAGAGGCCGCAAGAATTGGCACTGCGCGCGGTCTTGAAGTCCATGCCGGCCACGGGCTGACCTTTGACAATGTGAAGCCAATTGCGGCCATTCGCGAGCTGGTTGAATTAAATATTGGTCATTTCATCATAGGTGAAGCAATTTTCATTGGCCTTGAAGATGCGATTGGCCGTATGCGTCGCCTCATGGATGAAGCGCGCGCATGATTGTCGGAATTGGCTCAGACCTGTGTCGGATTGACCGGATCGAGGCGACCCTGGCGCGCTTTGGGAGCCGCTTTGAAGCGCGCTGCTTTACAGCGGGTGAGCAAGCCCGTGCCAATCGTCGGCCAGCCAAACGGGCAGATACCTATGCCAAGCGCTTTGCCGCGAAAGAAGCCTGTTCTAAAGCGCTGGGAACAGGCATGCGGCGCGGTGTGGCTTGGCGCGACATGGAAGTCGTCAATCTGCCAACTGGCAGACCGACTTTGAGTTTGACGGGCGGCGCGCTAAAGCGGTTGCAAGAACTGATACCACCTGGCTTTGCTGCGGACATTCATCTTAGTCTGACCGATGACCACCCTTTGGCTATGGCTTTTGTGGTGATCGGGCTGCGGCCCCTTGAACCAAATTGAAAAGAAAACGAATCCTATGGTTGACACAACAAACTCTAAGGCCGCCTCAAGCAAGGTGGTGAAACCAGCGCCAAAGGGTGACAGCCTGATTGAGAGCATCAAGACCATCGTGATGGCCTTGAGCATTGCGCTTTTCCTGCGGATTTTCTTGTTTCAGCCGTTCAACATTCCCTCTGAATCGATGCGTCCCGGCCTCTTGGTTGGCGATTACCTTTGGACCTCGAAGTGGGACTATGGCTATAGCAATGCTTCCATTCCGTTTTCGCCGAAAATCCTCAATGGTCGCGTCCTAGGGTCTAAGCCGGAACGTGGCGACGTCGTCGTATTCAAGCTGCCCTCAGACCCTCGGCAGGACTATATCAAGCGCTTGATTGGTATGCCCGGTGACCGGATTCAGGTTGTCGGCGGGCAAGTGATTTTGAATGGCACCCCCGTCAAACAAGAGATGCTGGAGCCTGAGACCATCACCGAACAGAATGGCAATGTGCGTACAACGACACGTTTTCGCGAAACCCTGCCGAACGGCCGGTCCTATGTGACCTATGATTTTGAGACCAACGGCATGTTCGACGATACCCAAGTCTTTGTGGTGCCCGAAGGCCATTATTTCATGATGGGCGACAATCGCGACAATTCAACCGACAGCCGCGCCGATCCGATCCTGCAATCGGGTGTTGGCTTTGTGCCTGCGGAAAATCTAGTCGGTCGTGGGCGGATTGTGTTGCTTTCCTTTGATGAGACCACCCGTTTCTATCTGCCATGGACCTGGTTCACGGGCCTGCGGTGGGATCGGCTCGCCGTCCCTATTCGATGAGCCGAGACGCAAAGCTTCACGCGCTGCAAGAGAAGATCGGGTATCAGTTTTCGGACCGATCCTTGTTGGAGCGCGCGCTGACGCATAAGTCGCGTGGCGACGGCCAAAAGGGCTTTGCCCATAATGAGCGGCTAGAATGGCTAGGCGACCGGGTCTTGGGTCTGATGGCGGCGGAGCGTTTGTTTGAGCGCCATGGTCGGGCCGAAGAGGGTGAGTTGACGCGTCAATTCAACGCCATCGTCTCGGGCAAAAATTGTGCGGAAGCAGCGCGCAGCATTGGTATGGCTGAGCTCATGGTGGTTTCGCGCGGCTTTAGCGCGGATGCGGTCGCCGAAAATGACTCGATTCTAGGCGACGCATTCGAGGCTTTGATGGCTGCGCTTTGGCTTGATGGTGGCCGCCCAGCCGTTCAGGGCCTGTTTGAGCTGGCTTGGCAGGCCGGTCAGCAAGAACAATCTGGGCTTCATCGCAATCCCAAAAGCGCGCTTCAGGAATGGGCGCAGAAGCGCGGGTTTCCGCCCCCAGTTTATCAGGTCCTTGAACGCGATGGACCTGACCATGCGCCTCGTTTTGTGATAGAGGTCACGGCTGGGGCTCATGTTGCGACGGCAGAGGGTTCTTCGAAACAAAATGCAGAGCGGGCTGCGGCCCAAGCGCTTCTGAAGCAAGGCGGATTACGTGTCTGAGAATAGTGAAACTACACCCACACCAGCGGCGACGGTACAAGCCCGCTGCGGCTTTGCCGCCATATTGGGTGCGCCAAATGCTGGCAAATCAACCTTGGTCAATGCGCTTGTTGGGCAGAAGATTTCGATTGTGACCCAGAAAGTCCAAACCACGCGCTTTCCCGTGCGTGGGGTCGCTATTCATGGCGACGCGCAAATTGTCTTAGTCGACACGCCAGGCGTGTTTACGCCAAAGCGCCGCTTAGATCGTGCGATGGTAGCCTCGGCTTGGGGCGGGGCGGCCGATGCCGATGCATTGGTCCATGTCGTCGATGCGCCGGCGGCTAGCCGGACCAGCGAAGGCCGCGGTGATGGCAGCGACAAGCGCACGCATGAGGACGTCCAACAAGTTATCGAAGGTCTGCAGAAACAAGGCCGCAAAGCAATCCTAGCCTTGAATAAGGTCGACGTGCTGGATCGCGCCAAATTGCTCGACCTGTCGCAGGCCTTTTATGAGAGGGGTGTCTATGATGAGGTCGTGATGATCTCCGCTCTGAAGTCGTCCGGCCTGAAGCGCCTCAATGATTTGTTGGCCGAGCGTATGCCGTTGGGGCCGTGGCTTTATCCGGAAGAACAAGTGGCCGACACGCCGATGCGCGTGATGGCGTCTGAAATCACGCGTGAGAAGGTATTCCTGCGTTTGCATGAGGAATTGCCCTATCATGCGACCGTTGAGACCGATGCTTGGACCGAGAAAAAGGATGGTTCGGTGCGGATCGACCAGACCCTCTATGTCATGCGCGACGGCCACAAAGGGATTGCCATTGGCAAGGGTGGTGAAACCCTGAAATGGATTTCTCAAAACGCTCGCAAAGACATTGCCGAAGCCATTGAACGGCCGGTCCATCTGTTCTTGCATGTGAAGGTACGTGAAAACTGGATCGAAGAACGGGCCCGCTACACGGCTTTGGGCCTCGACTTTGATGCCTAGAGGTCGGAGATGAGCGCGTGGACGGGTAACGCCATCGCCTTGTCGGCGCGCCGCTTTGGCGAGAATGACGTCATTTTGGATGTCCTCAGCGATCAAGTTGGTCGGGCCTCAGGGCTTGTCTATGGCGGAGCAGGCAAGCGCAAGCGTGCCTTGATTGAACCCGGCACCCGCCTGCATGTCGCGTGGAAGTCTCGTCTTGAAGACCAGCTTGGTTTCTTTGATGAGATGGAGGGCAGGGGCGGCGGGCCTGCTGATGTCATGGAGGATGCTGCCGCGCTGGCGGCCTTGTCTTGCGTGGCGACCTTACTCTTAGAAGTTGCCCCCGAACGTCAGCCTTGTGTGGGCCTGTTTGAAGCCAGCGAAATTCTCCTGCAAGCCCTCAGCGATACCCAAGCCTGGCCCGCGCTTTATATTCGCTGGGAGATGGGGCTATTGGCGGAAATGGGCTATGGGTTGGATCTGTCTCAATGTGCTTTGACAGGATCGCACGATGACCTTGCTTGGGTGAGCCCCAAGACGGGCCGCGCCGCGTCTCGCGCTGCGGGCGAGCCATTTGCCGACAAATTATTGGTCCTGCCGCCTTTCCTGCTGGGTGGGCAGAACAGACCTGTCAGTGGAGATGTCGCGGACGGATTTGCCCTGATGGGCCATTTCATTGAACGTGAATTGCTCAACCCTGTGCGCAAGACCATGCCAGAAGCACGCGCACGCCTAATCTTTGCCTTAGGCAAAACAGGCAGGCTGTAGCGAAATTAAGCCGCTTTGGCTTTTGTGAGTTCTTCTTGGCTGACCCGATTGCGGCCATTGCGCTTGGAAGCATAGAGGGCCGCGTCAGCGCGCTCGACCATGTCAGTTGGTTTCTCGCCGGGGCGACGTTGGGAAACACCTAGGGACACCGTGATTTTACCCAAGTCCTCATTTGAAGCGCGACGCACCAGACGTTTGCTTTCGACAGCTTGGCGGATTTTCTCTGCAATCGCCATCGCGGTTTTCCGGTCTGTCATTGGCGCGATCATCGCAAATTCTTCGCCGCCTAAGCGCGCGACAATGCCGCCTTTGGGCTTGGCGCGGTCCATAACGGTGGCAACAAAGCGAATGACTTGGTCGCCAGTCTGGTGACCGAATGTATCATTGATGCGCTTAAAGAGGTCGATATCGGCCATAATGACGGTCACCGGGCCGGAACCACGATCAGACGCGTTGCACATGTCCAAGAGACGTGTGTCAAATTCCTTGCGATTTGCGAGACCCGTCAATGAATCTGTCGCCGCTTCGATCCGAACTTGTTCCAACTGCACGCGCAAGGCTTCAATCTCAACGCTTGATTCGGCGAGCTTGGTTTCAAGATGCTTCGACTGAGCCGCCATTTCACCGGTTGCGCCAACCAGGCTATCGACCAATTCGCGCGTGATCAGCGGGCTGTCTGTTTTCGCGAGCTCGCGCTTGGCCACTTCCAATTGTTCGCCATAGGCCTTTGTTTTGACCCCAGCCTTCAACAAGCCTTTGCGGACATCTTCCATCTCGGCAGCGATTTTGCCGCCGGCTTTCATCATCCGCGACCCGATGGCGACATCTTCAAAATATTTGATGTAGAGCTGATCGCAGACTTGGTCGTCAATTGCACGCTTGCCAGCGATCATCATGTCGAGTTCGGCACGTAGGGCTGCTTGAACGGAGGAGTGATAGGCCAGCCAAATGGCGTAATTCTCAGGCGAAGGCGTGATTTTTCGCTCTTTAAGCGATTTCAGCGCAGCATCCGCTACCATCATCCCCTGTTCACCGATTAGGCTTTCAACCACTTTTTTCACCACGCGACCTATTGCTTTGATTACTTTATAGGAGTGGCAGTATGGAGATTGCGTAAACGCGAAGACTAATTTTACTTGCAGGCTTGGAAAAAACTGCAATTCATGCGCATAGTTACCGCTGAAAAAGTGCCATGCGGCGCAAATAAAAGACTTAGGGAGCCAGCATCATGAACGACATGACCTTCTCAGTACGCGGAGACGGCGAGACTATTGCGAGATTGAATCAGATTTTGGCCATGCAAAAGGCTGCCCAATTGCGCGATGGCATTCCCTCCGCCGAAGTCCGGATCAATCGTATCGATCGTTGTATTGGCCTGCTGGTAGATCATGCCGAGCAAATCGCCGATGCCTTGTCAGAGGATTTCTCGTGCCGTGCGCGTGAAACCAGCTTGATCACAGACGTGGCAAGCTCGCTTGGCCCTCTTAAAGATGCCAAGGCGAATCTGGCAAAATGGATGCGCCCAGAAAAGCGCAAAACCTCACCCTCTCTTTTGGGCTTGCTCGGTGCGAAGGCTGAGGTCCGCTATCAGCCTAAGGGCGTCGTGGGCATTATTGCGCCTTGGAATTTCCCGGTAAATCTGACCTTTGCCCCGCTCGCCCAGATTTTGGCCGCTGGCAATCGTGCTATGATCAAACCATCGGAATTGACGCCTGTAACTTCTGAACTCTTGCGTCAGATGTTTGCCAAGGCCTTTTCGGAAGAAGAAATCGCCGTGATCACCGGTGGGCCTGATGTTGGCCAAGCTTTCTCGCGTTTGGCGTTCGACCACATGATCTTTACCGGCGGCACGTCCATTGGGCGCCACATCATGCGCGCCGCCTCTGAAAACCTTGTGCCTGTGACGCTCGAATTGGGTGGCAAGAGCCCAGTGATCGTCTCCCGCTCAGCTGACGTTGCAACCACCGCAGACCGGATCATGGCAGGCAAGACCTTGAACGCTGGCCAAATCTGCTTGGCTCCAGACTATTTGTTGGTGCCAACTGAAAAGCGCGACGAATTGGTTGGCGCTTTGACCAAGTCGGTTACGTCTATGTATCCAAAGCTGCGCGATAATCCAGACTATACCGCCATCATCTCACCACGCCATTTTGATCGTATCCAAGCTTTGCTGACCGATGCGAAAGAAAAGGGCGCGACGATTGTCGAGATTAATCCGGCGGGCGAAGACTTCTCCACCCAGAATGGCCGCAAGATTCCGCCAACCCTAGTGCTGGATACCACCGAAGACATGAGCATCATGCAAGAAGAAATCTTTGGCCCCGTGCTTCCGATTAAGACCTATTCGGATGTCAAAGAAGCGGTCGGCTATGTGAATGCCAATGATCGCCCGCTTGGCCTTTATTACTTTGGGGCTGACCCAAGTGAACAAGAATATGTTCTGACCAACACGACATCGGGCGGGGTGACGGTCAATGATGTGATCTTCCATATCGCCATGGAAGATTTGCCATTCGGCGGTATTGGCCCGTCCGGCATGGGCTCTTACCATGGCCATGATGGCTTTAAGGAATTCAGCCATGCGCGCTCGGTTTATAGCCAGTTGAAAAAGGATTTGGGGCCGATGAAGGCGTTGCGTCCACCCTATGGCAAGGGCGTGCGCGACTATATTGCTAGTCAAATCAAGCGCTAAGAAACGTTTGTTTCAAAATGAAAAAGGCGCGGGACCATTGGTCTCGCGCCCTTTTTTATGTTTGGTTGAACGCCTTATGGCTTGACCATCGAGAAATGACCGACATCGATGCGGCCAGTCCGGAAGCCTGCTTCGCAATAGGCCAAATAGAAGCGCCACAATTGCTTGAACCGCTCGTCAAAACCCATGTCTTTGATGTGGATCCATTCTGCCAAAAAGGTCTTTGCCCAAGCCGCCAAGGTGTCGGCATAGGAGAGACCAAAAGCCGCCGTGCTCTGCCAGACTAAGCCAGCGCGTGCCACTTCCAGTTTCAAACGGGGGACGCTGGGCAACATGCCGCCAGGGAAAACATAGCTTTGAATGAAGTCTGCTCGGCTGCGATAGTCTTCAAACAAGCGCTCATCAATCGTAATGATTTGCAGGCCTGCTTTACCGCCGGGCTTCAGAACCGAATTGACCTTATCAAAATAGGTCGACCAATATTGTTCGCCGACCGCTTCAAACATTTCGATCGAAACCACGGCATCAAACTGGCCTTTGATGTCGCGATAATCCATGAGCTGGATTTCGGCCAAGTGGCTTAAGCCCGCCTTGGCCAAACGTTCGGTCGCATACTTAAATTGCTCTTCGGAGATCGTAACGCCCGTCACGCGCGCGCCATATTCGCGGGCGGCAAATTCGGCGAAGCCGCCCCAGCCACAGCCAATCTCCAGCACATGCTGTCCGGCCTTCAGGCTAACTTGCTCTGCCAAGGCGCGATATTTGTTCATTTGCGCGCTGGTCAAATCTTGGCCGTCCTTTTCATAGACGGCCGAAGAATAAGTCATGCTGGGATCCAGCCAACGCGAATAGAAATTATTGCCCAGATCATAATGGGCCAGAATATTCTTCTTCGATCCGGTCTTGGTGTTCCGCTTGAGGAATTTGTGGCGGAAATTATTGATCACCGCCCACAGGGGACCGCCGATCAAAAGCTTTGGCATCAGATCCAAGTTGGACGAGAAGACCTCTAGCAAAACGGCGAGGTCTGGCGTGTCCCATTCACCGGCCATCAAGCCTTCTGCAAAGCCAATATCACCTTGGGCGGCCACGCGCTTGATGAAGCTGAAATTCTTGATCTGAAGGACAGCGCTTTTGCCGGGCTTGTGGCCTTGGAAAATCAATTCGCGCCCATCTGGCAGCCAAACCCGAATTTCCCCTTCCACAATATTGCTCATCGCGACCGCCGCCATCTTGAAGGCCATCGGGACTTGGCGAAGTTGACGCGCCAGCTTTGGCGTCATCAACAAGGTATTTGCGTTTTGATCGTCACTCATGGGGCGATGGAATCCTGCTTAATCTGGCAACACTGGCGGCAATGGGAGGTTTTGGTTTGTGGTGGTAGCGTGCACCTTTTACTAATAATTTCAAGGCCTCCCAGTGAATGCCTAAGACAACTTTGAACGTCAAGAACGGGATGGCAAAAAAAGCTCGCGCCAGATTTTTGTCGTTCATTGCCTCTCTACGCAATTTCAGCGTGGCCAGATGATCGCGAACTGCATCTGAAAACTTGTCGATGGTCAAGGAGAGGGTCTCGCCACTTGTCCGCAGGGTAAACGCATAACGGCCAGATACATCAAAGAAAGGCGAGACGTGGAAGATTTTGTCGGCTTCTTGGTGCTGAACCATCTGGCCGCTGGCCGGGGCGACATAGCTGTGGGTCTCGCCAAAGGTGTTGTTCACCTCATAAATCACCGCTGCCAAACTCAGGTCGCGGTGATAGGCCAAGAAAACGGAGATTGGATTGAATACAAAGCCCAGCACACGCGGGAAGGTCAATAAATGGATGGGGCCACCGTCATAGGCGATCTTAGCCGCGGCCAATTGCGCTTCGACCCAGCCCCGCAAGGGCGCACCGGTTCGGTCGCCATGATCCTTGTCGTAAAAGGCCAACGGCGCAAACCGATTATGCGCCATCCATTTAAGGCCACGAACTTGGCTGCCGGGGTCATCGACGTTGATTAAGACCTGATAGAGGTCATAAGCCAAGCGATGCTCAAACGGCTGAAATCGGACGTGAATGGTCCGACCGCGCATCAAGCCAGGATGGGTCATGTCTGTCACAGGGCGGGTTCTGCTTCTAGGACAGAGGCACCCTGTGTATCTGTTTTTGTGGACGATTGGGGTGCATCGCGCAGAATATCGTCATCCACAAATGTCCAAGGGATCTGCCCACCCAGTTTCAGAGCCACCCGCAGTCCGGCCCGCAAGCCATCTTCGTGGAAACCATAACCCTGCCAAGCACCTGCAAACCACGTTTTATTGACGCCTTGAATCGACAGGATTTGCCGTTGGGCTTTTGCCGCTGGTGCGTCAAATTGCGGGTGCGCATAATTGAAGCGGGCAAATACGTTCGCCGGATCAATTGGCTTGGCGGGGTTCAAAGTTACAAACAACGGGCAATTGGCGTCTTGGCCTTGCAGGCGGTTCATCCAATAGGTCAGCTCGATGGGCGCATCGGGATCGCCGCGCGAGACATTCCAGCTCGCCCAAGCCGCTTTGCGGGTCGGCATATAGCTGGCATCGCGGTGCAAGATCGCTTCATTGGGCGCATAGCGGACCGCACCTAAAATGTCGCGCTCCTGCGCTGAAGCGTCAGCCAAAAGGGCAAGCGCCTCGTCGGAATGGCAAGCAAGAACAACTTCATCAAAGCGATGCGTGGTCCCGCCAACCACCACGTCGACACCGTTTGCATCGCGGCGAACTTGGGTAACAGCCGCGTTGAGACGAACGCGGTCGCCCAAGCTTTCTGAAAACTTCTCGACATAGCGGCGTGAGCCACCCGTGACCGTGCGCCAATTGGGTCGCTCAAAATGCACGAGGCGGTGATTGTTGAAGAAGCGGACAAAGCTTGCAGCGGGATAATCCAACATGCCCTTTTCAGGCGTTGACCAGATGGCGGCACCCATTGGCACCAGATAGCGCTCTAAAAAGCGCTGCGACAGGCCCAGCCGCGCACTATAGTCGCCCAGCGAGAGGGTATGCAAAATGGGGTCCTGCACATCCTTTTGGGCTTGGGAATTAAAGCGCAACATATCGGCCAAAAGGGCCCAATGATTGAGGTCGAACGCGTTCCGCTTCCACGCAAAATAGCCCGGCGCACCGTCAGAACCCCATTCGCTGCCCGGGCGGCCATCGCGCACGGAAAAGCTCATGTCCGACTGCTGTGTCGGCACCTTTAAGGCTTCAAACAAGGCGATCAGATTGGGGTAATTCAGCGCATTATAGACAATGAATCCGGTATCCACGTCGAGTTTCTTGCCGTCATAATCAACCGTCACGGTGTTGGAATGCCCGCCAAGGCGGCCTTCTTTCTCAAACAACGTCACGTCATGCTGGTCCTTCAGGGCCCAAGCGGCAGACAGTCCTGTAATCCCTGTGCCAATGATTGCGATCTTCATACTAGGTCTCCAGAATGGGTCTGCTTGAGGCTGGCGAGGGCATCGAGTGCCTGCTTGCGGCCTTTTTCATGATTGACGATGGGAAGCGGATAGGTGCGCCCGAGATGAACGCCCGAAAGCCGCAAGATTTCAGTTGGCGCTTCAAACGGGCGGTGTAGATATTTGTTGGGTAGTTTTGCCAGTTCTGGCACCCATGTGCGAACATAGTGGCCATCTGGGTCAAACTTCTCGCCTTGCGACATTGGGTTGAAGATACGGAAATAGGGCGCAGCATCTGCGCCACAGCCCGCAACCCATTGCCAACCAGCCGCATTATTGGCGACATCGGCATCCACCAACGTATCCCAGAACCAAGCTTCACCCGCGCGCCAATCTTGCAACAAATGCTTCACCAAGAAGGAGGCGACAATCATGCGAACCCGATTATGCATCCAACCTGTCTTCCATAATTGACGCATGCCTGCGTCCACAATGGGGTAACCTGTTTGTCCGCGCTGCCAAGCCCGCACAGCGGATGAATCATTTTTCCATGGGAAGCTGCGGAAGGCCTCTTTCCAGCTTTCCTGCGGGAAGTCTTCATAATGATAAATCAGCTGCGTAGAGAATTCCCGCCAACCGAGTTCAGACAAAAAGACTTGCCCGTCGTGCTGTAGGGCAGGATTGGCTCGCATGGCTGCACGCGCCGCATTCCACACCCGTCGGATAGAGATTTCACCGAAATGTAGGTGTGGGGATAAAAAGGAAGTGGCTGGTTTACTGGGGATATTTCGCCCCTCGCCATAGCCCAAAAGCGCTTTTTCGATAAAATGTTTGAGCCGTTTGTGTGCGCCAACCTCTCCAGGCTGCCAAGTCTGAGATAGGCCACCAGACCAATCGGGTGCTATCGGCAACAGGTCCCAGTCGTCCAAGGCTGCTGAATTTATCTGGGAGGATGTGCAACCCGTGAGCTTTGGGGCAGGGGCCGCATGCTCGGCCCACGCGTCACAACTGGATTGGGCTGCTCTAAAAAACGGCGTGAAGACTTTGAAATTGCCGCCAGAACCGGTCTTGATCTCCCAAGGTTCGGTCAGAACATAGGCTTTATGCGTGCCGACTTGGACGCCTAAGCCTGTCAAGTCGGCTTTGATGGCGGCATCGACAGGCCGCGACCAAGCATAATAGCGCCGGTTCCAATGGACGGACTCGGCACCCAAGGACTTAGCGAGGGTGGGTATCAATTGGCGCGGATCGCCCCGTAACAGGATCAGTTCGATGCCGTGCTCAGCAAGGCTTGCCAGTAGGCTTGTGAGGCTGTGATGCAGCCACCACTTCAACGCGCCACCTAAGGGCCGACCTAAATCCGCACCCTCTTCGAGAATATAGACAGCGCAGACTGGGCCAGCTTGAGCAGCTGCCGCTAAAGCCGGGTGATCATCTATCCGCAAGTCTTCGCGAAACCAGACAAGGGACGGGCGCGCAGGCGGGTTAGGGCCAGATTGGGCAGGTTGCATGTGACTATCTACGTCTGAAGCTTCGGGCCGGATTGCTATTGGCTGTTTAAGGCGAGATCAGGCCAGCGCCGCACCTTAGTCCGACGATTTTACCAGCACATAGGTCCCGGGCGCATCGCCGATTACTTTTACACCCCCGTCACCGGGCACGCGGGCAGGCACTTGTGCGCCAGAGCGTTCGCCCAACCACTTGGCCCAATCGGGCCACCACGAGCCTTTAAATTCCACCAGTTTCGCCTGCCATTGATCAGACGTATCTGGCAGCTCGGTCATGGTTTCGGGCGGTAACCAATGCTGATATTTCTTAGCTTCAGGGTGATTGATCACGCCTGCAATATGGCCAGATCCTGCAAGGATCATCCGTACTGGGCCGCCAAACAGCTTCGCGCCGCGATAAATCGACCGCCAAGGCGCGATATGATCCTCTTTCGAGGACTGCATATAAATCGGCGTCTCCACGTCTTTGAGATTGAGACGATAGCCCGAAAGGGTCATCTCGCCGCGTCCTAACCGGTTCTGCCGGTAGAAATTGTCCAGATAATAGAGGTGCAGGGCTTTTGGCATGCGTGTCTGGTCTGCATTCCAGAACAGAAGATCAAAGGGCTTGGGGTCTTTGCCCATCAGATAATTATTGACCACAAACGACCAGACGAGGTCATTGGCGCGCAAGAAATTGAACGTCTCGCCCATGACCGTGGCATCCAAGACCCCGCCCGCATGTTCAATCTCATCCTTGATATATTGGATGGCGGCATCATCGGTGAAGACCTTCAAATCGCCAGCTTCTTCAAAGTCAGACTGAGAAGCAAAGAACGTGGCCGAATTGATCCGTTTGTCTCCAGTCTGGGCCATCACGGCCATCGTCGAGGCCAGAAGCGTGCCGCCGATACAATAGCCTACCGTATTGACCTTATCCTGTCCCGTGGCCTTGGTGACGACGTCGAGCGCTTCATAAATGCCCAGACGGGAATAATCCTCAAACGTCTTTTCGGCATGTTCCACGCCCGGATTGAGCCAGGAGACGACAAAGACGCTATGGCCTTGTTCGGTCAGCCATTTCACCATCGAATTGTCCTGGCGCATGTCCAAGATGTAGAATTTATTGATCCAAGGCGGGAAAAACAGGATGGGCGTCGCAAAGACAGTTGGCGTCACCGGATCATATTGGATGATCTCCAAAATCTCGCCGCGATGAATGACTTTGCCCGGTGTGATGGCGATATTCTCGCCGATCTTAAAGGGTCGCTCATCGACTTGAGCCGGAGTGAGGCGGCCATGTCCGCGCTTGAGGTCTTGTTCAAGATTGGCCAGACCGCGCACCACACTTTGCCCGCCGGTGCGCAAGGCCTCGCGCAGCGCAACCGGATTGGTCATCAAAAAATTGGAGGGCGCAAAAGCGTCGGCAAATTGCTTGTTGAAGAAAGTCGCCTTGCGGCGCGTCATATCATCAATGCCATCCACATGATCAATAAGGCCCGTGAACCAATTAGCGGTATGCAAATAGGTTTTTTGGAGCAGATTGAACATCGGCAAATTGTGCCAATCGGGATCGGCAAAGCGCTTATCGGCATATTTGGGGTCAGGCTTGGCCTCTGCGGCACCGTCCCCGAGACTGGATTTAATGGAGTCGGCCCAGATTTCGGCAAAGCCCTGCCAAAGCTGTTGATGGGCAGCCATCAGCTTCTCAGGATTGCCAGCAAGCCGCGTTGCGACATCGGCGGCATAAGGTGCAAGCCCATAAGGGTCTGCGCGCAAGGGCCGCGCATCATCGGCCATCACGCCATCAACAGCCGTCGCACCCAGCGCGCCCATGCGGGTAACTGCGTCACCCAAATTTCGGGTCAGGGTTTCAAGGCTCTCAAGATTCTGGGCTTGCAGGGCATCCATCAAGCTTGCGGCTTCACTGGGTTTGGCAGGTGGTGGCTCGGCAGCAGCGCTCTTGCGGGCCTTCTCAGCATCTTGGCCATCCGATTTGTGTTTAGCCATTATCCTTGCCCCGTCTTTTCTGCCAATTCGCCGCGATTATCATGAATTTATGCACTCTTTGCCTTGCAGCAAACACCGCAGCGGCGCAATAAAACACTGTAGCGATTTGCGGCTGGAACTTCCACTGCTTATGGCTCTAAACCTTGAGCGGTAACATGACGCGTTTAGATCGGGATGCACTGCCGCTCCCCTTGATGTGACACAGGAAAGTGCTGCGGCGATGCCGATGAAAGCGACACCAGCCCACGTCCAACGTCTACGCCTGATCGGGCGCGTGCCGATGATGCTCGCGCTGGGGCTCATTGTCCTGCCGCTCGGTGCGTGTCAGACGCTCGGCCAAGAGGAAGGTTTTTTGCCCGACACGATCCGCTCCGCCAGTGCCGTCCTGAAGCCCGGTGACTATCCAGATTTAACTAAGATCCCAGACGCCCCAACAAATTTGCCAAGCCAAAAGTCTTGGGCCGATTTGCAGGCAGGTTTGCAGGCCGATGCTAAGATTATGCAAGCCAATCCTGGTTCCAAGCCAGTTGCTGCCGGTGAGATCGATCAGACTTGGGCAAAGGCTGAAAAGCAAGCGATTGAGACAAATACTGCCTCAGCTCAGACCACCCAAACCAACGCGGAGTCCGACGCTTGGGCGGCAGCCGCACGAGCAAAAATGGAGGCGGACATCGCGCGTCTGCCTCCAACCTAGTTTCGCGCGATAGAGCATCTACCCTGATAAAAGGGGCCATAAGGTCCCAAGTGATAAAAAGGTTTTCCGCCATGATCGGCGATTTTTATAAGATTAAGCGCCTCCCGCCATATGTGTTTGAGGAAGTCAACAAACTCAAAGCCCGCCTGCGGGCAACAGGCACCGACATAATCGACTTTGGTATGGGCAATCCTGATTTGCCCGTGCCAGAACATATTGTTGAAAAATTGGTTGAAACGGCGCGTAAGCCCCGCAGCAACCGCTACTCGGCGTCGCGCGGTATTCCGGGCCTGCGTCGTGCGATGGCGGGCTATTATGACCGCCGATTTGGCGTCAAGCTCAATCCAGACACCGAGATTGTCGCCACATTGGGCTCGAAGGAAGGCTTTGCCAATTTGGCGCAAGCCATTTGTGCGCCCGGCGATGTGGTCATTGCGCCCAATCCGTCTTATCCGATCCATGCGTTTGGATTCATCATGGCCGGTGGCGTTATTCGCTCGATTGAGGCCCATAGTCCCGAACAATATTTGGCTGGCATTAGCCGGGCTGTTCGCCACTCCGTGCCGCCGCCCATTGCGATGATCGTCTGCTATCCAGCCAACCCAACTGCTCAAGTGGTTGAGCTCGACTATTATAAAGAAGTCGTCGCGCTCGCGAAAAAGCACAATATGCTGGTGATCTCCGACATGGCCTACTCGGAAATTTATTTTGACGAATCCAAGCCGCCCCCCAGCATCCTGCAAGTTGAAGGTGCCAAGGATGTGGTGGTGGAGGTCAATACATTGTCGAAGACCTATTCCATGGCCGGTTTCCGCGTTGGCTTTGCCTTAGGCAATGAACGCGTGATTGCAGCCTTGGCGCGGGTCAAGTCCTATCTGGACTATGGGGCTTACACCCCGGTGCAAGTCGCCGCTGTGGAAGCACTGAATGGGCCGCAAGATTGTGTGGCTGAGATGCGGGGCATTTATAAGGCGCGCCGCGATGCGCTGATCGACTCATTTTCGCGCGCAGGCTGGAACGTGCCGGAACCCCAGGCGTCTATGTTTGCTTGGTCTTTGATCCCAGAAAAATTCCGCGGTCTTGGTTCAGTTGAATTCTCCAAAAGATTGGTGGAAAAGGCTGGCGTCGCGGTCGCCCCGGGGGCAGGCTTTGGTGAATATGGCGACGAATATGTCCGCATTGCTCTGGTAGAGAATGAGCAACGAATTCGCCAAGCCGCGCGCGCGGTTCGGAAGTTTTTGACCGAGGAGAGCGGGTCGCTTTAGGCTTGCACTGCTCAAGTGTCGTCATCAACGGGCCATTGGGCCTGATAGAGAGTTTTACATGGGTGTCTTGAGAATTGGGATCGCCGGCCTCGGCACAGTTGGTGGCGGGCTTTTGAAGCTGGCATACGGGCAGGGGCCCTTGGCGTCGACCGTGAAAGTCACAGGCGTTTCGGCCCGTACCAGAGGGCGGACGCGCGAGGTCGATATTTCCGACATTGCTTGGTTTGATGATCCGGTGGCGCTGGCGAAAAGCCCAGACATTGATGTGTTTGTCGAACTGATGGGCGGTTCTGAAGGCAGTGCCAAGGCTGCCGTGGAAGCTGCGCTTTCGGCTGGCAAGCATGTTGTCACCGCCAATAAGGCGCTGTTGGCAGAACATGGGGCAGCGCTGGCCGCCCTCGCAGCCAAAAATGGCGCAGAAATTCGCTATGAAGCGGCCGTTGCGGGTGGCATCCCCGTCATCAAGGCCTTGCGTGAAGGCTTGGCCGCCAATCACATTTCGGCAGTCAGTGGCGTTTTGAATGGCACCTGCAACTACATTCTGACGGAGATGGACCTGACCGGGCGCAGCTTCGGCGACGTTTTGACCGATGCGCAGCGCTTGGGCTATGCCGAAGCCGATCCAACGCTTGATGTCTCTGGGGCCGACGCAGGTCATAAGCTCGCCATTCTTTCCGCCATTGCTTTTGGTGGCGCGCCGAACTTTAAAGCGCTGCGTCTGGAAGGCATTCAAGCGATTGAGCCGATTGATTTGGAAAGCGCCAAATTCTTGGGCCGCCGTGTGAAATTGTTGGCCAAAGCTGCCCGCGTGGGAGACAGTGTGATTCAATCGGTGCGTCCAACTTTGCTGGCGCAAGATCATCCGATTGCCCGCGTCAATGGCCCGTTAAATGCTGTGGTGATTGATGCAGACCCTGTGGGGCGCCTGTCACTTGTCGGGGCAGGCGCTGGCGCGGGTCCGACCGCTTCGGCTGTGGCTGGCGATTTGATCGACTTGTCGCATGAAGATTCCCGCCCCGTGTTCTCTGGCCCAGGTCAAGCCAATCAATTGACCGCAGCCACGGGTGGGCTTTTGGCGAACTCGAAATTTTATGTTCGTCTGCGCGTTCCTGATCGGGCTGGAACCATCGCGAAAATCACCGATACGCTGGCAAAACACCTTGTTTCCATCGAAAGCTTCCTGCAAAAGCCCCCCGAAGATGCAGCGCGTGTACCCATCGTGCTGACCACCCAGCCCATGGCCGAACAGGATTTGTTGGACGCCTTGGCTGAGCTTTCTCGACTGGATGTCCTCGTTGAGGCACCCGTCTTGATGCCTCTGGAAGACTAATTGAGGCCATTCGGCCTATTCCTGATCTTTAGTAAAGTTGGACCTTGTATGACCGTAAACCTTCCTCCTGATATCGCCGCAGGTGCTTTGGCAGCTACGGAGGCCGCCGCCATTGCTTCCTATCGTGGCATTGGTCGGGGTGACGAAAAAGCCGCCGATCAATTGGCTGTGGACGCCATGCGGACGGGCCTCAACGCCATCGCCATGAAAGGTCGCGTTGTTATCGGTGAGGGCGAGCGCGATGAAGCGCCCATGCTCTATATCGGCGAGGAAGTCGGGACTGGTGAAGGCGCGGAGTTTGATATTGCGCTCGATCCGTTGGAAGGCACAACTTTGACGGCAAAAGCCATGCCCAATGCCTTGGCCGTTTTGGCCATCGCGCCGAAGGGCGGGCTCTTATATGCACCAGACACCTATATGGACAAAATCGCGGTTGGCCCCGGTCTGCCCTTGGGTGTTGTGGATATTGACCGTACGCCAGCGGAAAACGTCATCGCTTTGGCCAAGGCCAAAGGCGTTGAGCCGCAAGAGATTGGCGTTTGCGTCCTCGACCGTCCGCGCCATAGCGGCATTATCGAAAGCTTGCGTTCGGTTGGCGCGCGGGTCCATTTGATTACTGATGGCGATGTTGCTGGCGTTATCTATACGACAGACCCCGAAACCGGGATCGACCTCTATTTGGGCCAAGGCGGCGCACCCGAAGGCGTGTTGGCAGCAGCAGCCCTCAAATGCGTTGGTGGGCAATTCCAAGGTCGTCTGGTTTTCCGCAATGAGGACGAAAAGGGCCGCGCCCGCCGGATCGGCATCACCGACTTTAGCCGTACCTATCAATTGGACGAATTGGTCTCCACCGACGTGGTCTTCTCTGCCACAGGCG
>NZ_JBMLTR010000016.1:0-44819 GCF_049239865.1 Aquidulcibacter sp. | reverse complement strand
ATTTTGGTGAGACAGAAGGATCACCAAAAGGACCGCGCAGCACGAGCTGCGCCTGACAACGCGTACCGATGCGCAGGTTCCCCTTCAATCCCTCCCGGACATCGGCGCATGCGCCGATGTGTCCCAAGGGGAGAGGGGTTTTACACCCGCACCCTGATCTTGCCATCACCCGCCGGGACAGTCATCATGCTCCCATGAAAACAGGTAATGTTCGCCTTGATCGACATGCTCGCCACATTCTTCTCAAAGAGATTGGTGGCCCCGGGCAGAAGCGCTTGGCTGGGGCGACGGTGGCATTGGTTGGTGTGGGTGGTTTGGGGGCACCAGCGGCGCTTTATCTGGCAGCAGCAGGCGTTGGTCGTTTGATCTTGATTGACCCAGACGTGGTCGATCTCTCCAATCTGCAGCGACAAATCCTGTTCAAAACCGAAGACGTGGGCGTGGATAAGGTTCGGGCTGGCCAAGCCGCGATCCAGCATTTGGACCCCGCCATTGAAGTGGAAGTGCAAGTCCAGCGTTTGGACGCCACCAATGCCGAGCGCTTGATCGCGGGCGCAGACCTCGTGCTGGATGGCACCGACCAGTTTGAAACCCGCTTTGCCGTCAATGCCGCTTGCCACGCCTTGGGTATTCCCTTGGTGTCTGGCGCGGTTGGGCGTTGGGATGGGCAAGTGGCGGTGTTTGGCTCGGGCCTCAGTAAGACCGACCTTCATGGCGAGGCCTTGCCCTGCTATCGCTGCTTTGTGCCCGAAGTGCCACCTCAGGCCGAGACCTGCGCGGAAATGGGCATTGTTGGTGCCTTGACGGGTGTAGTCGGCTCAATGATGGCGCTAGAGGCGATCAAGTGGCTGACCAAGGCCGGTAAGCCTCTGATGGGTCGGCTGTGGATGATGGATGGCTTAAGCGGGCAAAGCCGAACCGTGCGTTTGAAGGCCGATCCTGCCTGTCCCTGCTGTGGGGCACGTTAAGATGCGGGCGGTGGCATTTCTGGCGGCCTGCGGGCTTTATCTGGCCGCACAGCCAGTCCACGCGCAAACCCAAGACATGTGCGCCCTAATGGCGCGCAATCCCGGCTGGGCAGAGGCCGTGCGCTCTGCCTCTTTGACGTGGAAGGTCAGCCCCGGCACGATCCTTACCGTGATCGACCAAGAAAGCCGCTTTCGCGCCACGGCCAAGGGGGCAGGGGCGGTGGATGCCAATTCGCTGCGCAATTTCGGCTTTGCCCAAGCCAATCTACGGACCTGGAACTGGTTTTTGCGCGACACGGGCCGAACCTCAGGCTCGCGCTCGAATTTTGCTTTGTCGGCAGATTTTGTCGGCTGGCATTTCACCACGATGGAAGCGCGAACAGGGGTTCCCCGTAGCCAGTTCGTCTCACATTATTTAATCTATAAAATGGGGGAGGGTGGTTTTCGCCGCGGCGCACCGCCCCAAGCCCGCAGCCTTGCCTCGACCTTGGCCGTGCGGGCAAAGTTTCATGATCGCAAGCTGTGGGATTGCGGCTTTGGTGCGGATGGCGACGACGGGGATGAAGCCTCAGACGCTGCTCCGAATTAGTCAGCCCTTTTGGGCCTGAAGCCTTTGGAAGTGAGACCCGTTTTGCGGGCAAGCGGCTTGCGCGGCTTATCTGGTTTTGGCCTGTCTGATTTTGGCCTGTCTGATTTTGGCTTGACTGATTTTCGATTGGTGGGGGTTGGAGGCTTGTCCTTGGCCTTAAAGCCCGTGCGGGACTTCTTGTCGGCTTCGGTCTCACCTTTTTTGCTGATTTGACGGACCTTCAAGCCTTGGCGCATCGAGAGCGGCGCGCTCAACTGGCCCTTATCAGGATCGGCAAAGGCAGAGCCGAATTTCGTCAGACGTTCTTCGACGCTGCCCAGAAATTCGGCTTCCCATTCCGTTAGACCCTCTTCACTCAATTTGGCCTTATCTGCCGCCCGTTTCAGGGCCGACAGGGCGCGCTTGGTCAGGGCAGGGTCAACCCGTCGCGACAAAAAAGCCTCAGATTTCGCCGACGGCTTCCAGATAGAGGTCGAGCATCATTTCAGCTTCTGCCCGATCATTGGCGTCTTGCTTGCGCAAGCGGATCACGGCGCGCAGGGCCTTGGTGTCAAAGCCCAAGGATTTGGCTTCGCCATAGACTTCCTTGAGTTGCTCAGCCAGTTCGGTTTTCTCGGTTTCTAAGGTTTCGATGCGGGCAACAAACTGGCGCAATTTTTCCTTAGACGATGAAGTCAAAGCTTGAGGGGCGGAAACATGGGATTGGTCGTCGTCGGCATCATACATGGTCGGAACCTCAAAGCATCAATGTGGGGCTGGTCTTAACCATCCTTCTAGCCTGCCTGCGCCAAGGCGCAATCAGGGCTCTGCACGAAATTGGGCAGAACTGCCCTCATACACAGTATCGGTCGCATGAGCGCGGATGATGCCCTCCACCAGATCGGGATCGACCCAATGGGGCATATGGCCCGCTTCGGGCACGCGAAAGCTTTGCGCGTGTGGGATGTCGCGCTTGAGGCCGGCGGCATGAATGCTATTATAAACAATCACATCGCCTTGGCCGGAAACGATGGTGACCGGCAGGGTCAGGCTTGAATAGCGCGGCGCTTGTTTGCCCATTTCCGCGCTGCCAATCACCATATCTTCGGCATTGGCCTTATAGGCCTTGGGCCGGAAGAAGAGCGGTGTGCCGATCTTATCCCCATAATCGGGCGGATTGACCGGACCGGGGGCAAAGCCGCGCGCAATGCCCTTGGGGGCAAGCTTTGGCCCAATCAGCGGCGGCAGGGTCCAGACGAGTAGGTCGCCCAAGATCGGCCAGCCAGCGATACGGTTTAATAGGCTGGTCGACTTCTGCCACGGGTGGGAGGCAGGGGCCAAAAGAACCAGCGCTTTGACGAGGTCTGGATGGTCTAAGGCTAAGCGCAGGATAACCCCTGAGCCCCAGCTATGGCCAACCGCTACGACGGGGCCAGACGCGGTCTGGCGCAGAATGTCGGCGATGAAGGCGGCTTGCTCGCCCAAGGTGGCCGCGTCTTTTGGCCGCTCTGAATAGCCAAGACCCGGACGATCTGGCGCGATCAAGCGCATATCTGTCAGGCGGTGGCCGAGTGCAGAAATCAATTCGCGCCCGTTTGAAGCCGCGCCATGCACCATGAGAATCTCAGGGCCACTGCCTTGCTCAATCACATGGGCCTTCACCCCGCGTGCGGTCACAAAGCGGCCGATGGCTGGCCAGGAACGCTCTATCAAGGCCAGCCGCAACACGATCGAGATTAGCATGAAGACGCACAGGGCTGCGGCCAGCACCAGAAATGGCATGAGGCGGGAAAGGTCGTCAGGGCTCACAGCGATAATCCGTCCAATCGGGCTTCCATGCGGATCAGGCCACGCTTGGCCCCGTCCAGATAAGGGTGGTAGAACAGGGCTTCGCGATAAGCTTCTTCGGCCCCTCGGAAATCGCCCAGATCTTCGCGTACAAGGCCCAAGCCCGTCCAAGCGGCAAAATGACGTGGCTCCAGGCGCAGCGCCCGTTTCAGTAGCGATTCAGCCTGTTTCAAGTCGCCATCATCATAAGCAATCGTGGCCAGGCGCGCTAAACCTTCGGCGAAATTGGGGGCTAGCTCTGTGACAGAGGTCAAGGCCGTCCGGGCGGCATCGGTGTCACCGGCATCCAGCGCCACACTGGCGCTTTCCATCAAAAAATTGATAGTGGGCGAGGCATTGCGCGTCATGATCAGATAAATCTCGCCCTCAAAGCGCATGGCCTCTTCGGCAGAGCCACTGCGGGCCAAGGCTTCGAAATAGCTGTTTAGCCTTTGGGCAGGGGGGGGATCATAGACGGTAGGATTGTCGACCTCAGGCACCACCACGCCCGGCGTGATCGGGACCGCACCGGCAGGCAGAAGTAAAAGGAAGGGCAACAGGCGCAAAAACCGCATAGGCTTAGCTTTCCCCTAAACCGGAAGACCCGTCAAACGGGAAGACCCGCGTCCTGCATCGCTTGGCGCAGGCCCTCTGGCCCCTCAAACAAATGGGTCACAAAGCCGTAAGAGGCGGCAGCGGCGATATTGGCGGGCGAATCGTCGGTGAAAAAGACTTCTTCTGCCGAAAGGCCGCCCATGCGTTTCAAGCTGATGTCGAAGATAGGCTTTAAGGGCTTGGCGGTCTTTTCATCGCCCGAGACGATGATGTCCTTGAAATGGCGCGGAAAATCAAACGGGCTGAAGCAGGTTTCGACCATCTCGCTGGGCATATTGGTCAAGACAAATTGCGGGATTTGCGCGGCGGCGAGCTCCTTTACCAATTGGGTGGAGCCCGTTATTTCGCCGGTGATCATCTCAGCAAAGCCCGCCTTCCACGCCGCAATCTCGGCTGCGAACTCTGGAAACTCAGCTTGTCGGGCAGGGATGGTGTCGGCCATGGCTTGGCCCTCGTCATGTAGCATATGCCACGACATTGGGCAGACATGATCGAGGAAGTAGTCGAGACGGCTGGGATCAGAAATCAAGCGCGCATAGAGTTTGCGCGGCGACCAGCCGACTAAAACATTGCCATAATCGAAAAGGACTGCGCGGATGGGCGCAGGCACGCGCAATTAGCCTTGCTTGGCTTTAAAGCGTGGGTCGACCTTATTGATGACATAGACCCGACCTTTACGGCGCACGACCTGACACGCTGCATGGCGGGTCTTCAGTGATTTGATAGAGCTCTTCACTTTCATGGTCGTATTCCAAAAGGTGGCGCGCAATGAAGGCGCTGTTAAGGTGACGTCTTTAGAGAGCGGCGCTGATACGTGTCAGAACACGAGAAGTCAATTCGCAGACGCAGAATTTACGGCCATTTCTCGCACCAAAGCGGGTAGAAATACCAGTGGCCAAACCACCAGAACCGCATTCATCCCAAACCAAACGGCATCGACCTCACCCAGAAGCAGCCAATAGCCGCACGCCATGCCACCTGCCACGATGGTGAGGATGAGGGAAATCAGAGCGAGAGGTCGCCAAATTGGGTCCCCAAGGCTTGCCGCGCGAACCGCCCACAGGCCTGTGATGGAAAAGGCAATGTCGAGGGGAAAGAAAGACCAGTTCCACGCTACGACGCGGGGATCGTGGGCATTGGCGTAAAGCCACGCACTGGGGATGCTGATCAGGCCCACGCATTCCAAGAGCGCCACACTCCAATAGAGCATGAAAGCGACATCGGTCGCCGTCAGCGCCCATTTGAGCGACGGGCGCATCACTTCTTGGCCTTCTTGTCATCTGGGCAAATGATCACCCCATAGGCCGCGCCCCAGCAGGTTTTCTTGCCGATCAGATAATTGATCTCAAATTTTGAGGCCAAATAATAATTGGTGCGCTTGATGGGCAGGAGGCTTGCCGCATCCAAGCTGAGCTTGTCCTGCTCGCGCATGACCTGACGCAGCCGCTGCTCCGTCGGGTTTGAGTAAAACAGGGCACCAAGCACGATGAGCAGAAAGAGGAGGAATCGCATGGTCCGATTGAGCCCCAACTTTGTGACGGGAAAATGGCGCTAGATTTTGGAGAACATTAAAGTTGCATTGGTGCCACCAAAGCCAAAGGAATTGGACATGGCGGTCTCAATCTCAACCTCTTTGCGCGCCCGCAGGATCGGCAAATCGGCAAAGTCTGGGTCGATCTCATCAATATGGGCGCTTTCGCAGGCAAAGCCAGCTTGCATCATCAACAGGCTGTAGATGGCCTCTTGTGCCCCTGCCGCCCCTAGAGAATGCCCTGTCAGCGACTTGGTTGACGAGATGAGGGGGATGTGGCCCGCAAAGACTTCGCGGATCGCGCCGACTTCTTTGGCGTCTCCCACAGGTGTCGCGGTGCCATGCGGGTTCAGATAATCGACCTTGCGGCCACCCGACATCTCTAAAGCTTGGCGCATACAGCGCACCGCGCCTTCGCCCGATGGGGCGACCATGTCATGACCATCAGACGTCGCGCCATAGCCCGTCAGCTCGGCATAGATTTTCGCACCGCGTGCTTTGGCGCGGTCATAATCTTCCAACACCAACATGCCGGCCCCGCCAGCAATCACAAAGCCATCGCGATTCTTATCATAGGCCCGCGAGGCCCGTGATGGAGTGTCATTATAGCCAGAAGACATAGCACCCATGGCGTCAAACAAGATCGACAAGGTCCAGTCGAGGTCTTCGCTGCCGCCGGCAAACATCACATCCTGTTTGCCCCAAGCGATGCTTTCATAGGCATTGCCGATGCAGTGGGCACTGGTCGCACAAGCCGAGCTGATCGAATAATTGACGCCCTTAATCTTGAACCAGGTCGCCAAGGCTGCCGACACGCCCGAGCACATGGCTTTGGGCACGGCAAAGGGGCCAACGCGCTTGGGCGAGCCCGTCTCGCGGGTCTTATCAGCAGCACCAACAATGGCTTTGGTGGAAGGACCGCCAGAGCCTGCGATGATGCCCGTGCGCTCATGGCTGACTTCGTGTGGCTCTAGGCCCGAATCGGCAATGGCTTGCTCCATCGCAATATGGCCCCAGCCCATGCCTTCTGACAAAAAGCGCGCGGCGCGACGGTCGACCAAGGTTTCCCAGTCGAGATTTGGGCGCGCTTGCACCTGACATTTAAAGCCATGATCGGCATGCTCTTGGGCGAAACTAATGCCAGATTTGGCAGTTCGCAGGCTTTCGGTCACTTCTGCGGTGTCATTGCCAATCGATGACACGATGCCCATTCCTGTTACGACAACACGACGCATCGGCTTTTTCCTTATAGGGCGTCTGGCTGAAACAGTCCGACGCGCAAGTCTTTTGCAGTATAGATAACTTTGCCGTCAGCCAGCACTTGGCCGTCGGCAACGCCCAGAATCAAACGCGATTTGAACACGCGCTTAACATCGATTTCGTAGCGCACGAGTTTCACGTCATTGGTGATCTGGCCCGAGAATTTCACTTCGCCAACGCCAAGCGCACGGCCTTTTCCGGGAAGACCCGACCAGCCCAAATAGAAGCCTACCAATTGCCACATGGCATCTAAGCCCAAGCAACCGGGCATGACGGGGTCGCCCTTGAAGTGGCAGTCAAAGAACCATAGGCCCGGATTGACATCCAATTCGGCTTCGATCCGACCCTTATCATAAGCCCCGCCTGCCTCGGTGATGGTGGTGATTCGGTCCATCATTAGCATATTGGGTAAGGGCAATTGTGCATTGGCAGGACCAAACAATTTGCCTTCGCCACACGCGATCAGCTGCTCATAGCTATAGGAAGATTCACGCGCGGGGATGGTCGTATCGGTGGTCTGCGTCAAAGGGATGCCGTCCTGTTACAAAATGTTTCACAAGGGCGTTAGCATGGCGCAAGGCCATTCGCCAAGCACGCTATCCGCTAGGGGTGACGCGAATTGTCAGCGCCCCAAAGCTCGGACGCGGGCACCCAACCCTTGAAGCGCCCAGCCTTAACTTGGCGCCAACCGGGACGTTCCTCAGTGATTTCAACGATCACGCCGTCAGAAATATAGGCCACAACGCGGGTATCGCTGCTGGCGTCGGCGCGCATGGCGACGCGCATATCCCGGGAAGGGCGTGCAATTCCGGTCCGCCGTCCATCCAGCATGCGCTTGTGCACCCAACTGACAGCCCCATCTGGGTCCTCAATGCGGCGCCAATCGTCGGTCTCGGCAACGACACGGACGGGCAGGCCCTTACGCTTATAGACCCAGCGGACGGGATAATCCTTGTCGGGGCCAGCGCGACCATTGATGTTGGAAAATTTCAAGGAAACAAAGCGCGGGACAGGTTGCCCTGACGGCGTTTCCCCCGCCAAACGGTTGAAAGGGGGAAAGCCACCGGCATACGCATAGCCGGCGCACAGGCTGGTGGTTGCCAAAGCAAGGCTGGCAAGGATGGCTTTTACTTTACCCATCGTGCGCAACGAGTTCCCAAACAACGACTTTATCGCGTTCCCTGACAAAGCCTACCCGGCTTTCATCTGGCCGATGAAGGTGAACAGCGTCTTAATTTAGGGGGTAAAATTGTCGGTAAGCACGAGATTTCAGCGATCACTGCGATGTCGCTTGGCGTCTGCCCTTTGCCTTGCTACACAGGGCTATGCCCCAGTCAAAACTCAAAGTCATCGTCACCCGCAAATTGCCAGAGCCTGTGGAAACACGGATGGCAGAATTGTTTGATACCGAGTTGAACGCGACCGACACGCCCATGACCTATGAACAATTGGTCGATGCTGTCAGCCGCGCCGACGTGTTGGTGCCGACTGTGACCGATAAGATCGACAGTAAAGTATTGTCGCGCGCGGGCGAACGTTTGCGCCTGATCGCGCAATTCGGGGCTGGCGTGGATAATATGGATGTGGCGACGGCGATTCAGCGCGGCATCACCGTGACCAATACGCCGGGCGTTTTGACCGAAGATACTGCCGACATCACCATGGCCCTGATCCTCGCGGTGCCGCGCCGCCTGATGGAAGGGGTGCGCGTGGTTGAGGCTGATGGCTTTGAAGGCTGGTCTCCCACGTGGATGTTGGGCCGCCGGGTTGCTGGTAAGCGTCTGGGCATTGTCGGCATGGGCCGGATTGGCCAAGCTGTGGCGCGCCGCGCCAAGGCCTTTGGCCTGCAAATCCATTACCACAATCGCCGCCGCGTTTCGGCCGCGATTGAGCAAGAGTTGGAGGCGACCTATTGGGAAAGCCTCGACCAAATGTTGTCGCGGATGGACATTATTTCGGTCAATTGCCCGCATACGCCGGCAACCTATCACTTGCTCTCGGCGCGGCGCCTGCAATTGATGAAGCCCAGCGCCTATTTGGTGAATACCGCGCGTGGCGAAGTGATTGACGAAGCCGCCCTTGCACGCATGCTCGACAAGGGCTTGTTGGCGGGTGCTGGCCTCGACGTGTTTGAGCATGAGCCTGCGATCAATCCCAAGCTCAAAAAACTCCCCAACGTCATGCTTCTCCCACACATGGGCTCTGCCACGATGGAGAGCCGCACCGAAATGGGCGAGAAAGTCATCATCAATATCAAAACCTTCGCTGATGGTCATAAGCCACCCGACCGCGTTATTCCGGCGATGTTGTAGGGGCAGGGGCTGGCCAACGCCCCTCGTGCCTGACGAGGCTGGAGCCTCTCCATCTGGACCCATTTTAGTGAGCCGGAACGATCACCAAAGCGCTTCCAAGCGCAGTCAATTTGGCCATTCCAAGAAGTCACGCGACGTCGACTTTTGGCCGAAAGCGGATGGTCTGGTTTGGGGGGCGTGGAGGGCGAAAGCGGACGTTGAGCGCGCCGTGAATTCGCTTCTATTTCCGTCAGCCAAGTTTAAGTTGGCAAATTTCCACTTATTGATTGTGGAGCTCTGAAAGAAGCCGCTATCGGAGTGCTTCTCGTATTGCCGCTGCCGCTATAAGTCCCAGACGCTGATGGCCATCTGGTCCAAAGTGGAGGCCATCAGGACCGGGAGCGGGCACAGCCTGCGCTCCATCAAAGACGGAGAAGCCGTGTTCAAGGCCTGCAGCTTTCAGCAATGGAAGCGCTCGCTTTCGTGTGGTCTCAGCGCGCTCCCAGTTTGGGTTGTTGGGCATCGGGCCGATCGCGGTTGGGGCCATCAGCATGGCTTTGATCGGTTTACCTTGTCCCTCCAGCGGAATTGGAAGGGTAAATTTGTTGATGACGCTGCACAAGGTAATGAGCCTTTGGCACAAAGCCTCGGCCGATAAACTCGAATCTGACATCAGATCATTGGTGCCAAGTTGAAGCACGACCAGATCAAGAGGAACATTTCGGGCCAAAGCCTCAGGCAGTTCCGTGAGGCCGTTGTACGCAGAGCCAGGCAACTGCGAACCAGCAGCATTTTGGCGATCTATGCCAGCGGTTCTGCCCGACAGGGCATCTTCAACTATCTCGTAGCCCCGGCCTAGGGCGCGTTGTGCGACGCCTGTCCAACGCTGTGAAAACGGCAGGCGACGCAGAATCCGTTCTTTGGGGTCAACAGGCTGAAACCCCCAAGTGTTCGATGCCCCAAACGCCAAGACACGTTTCTTTTGAACATTGGCTGCCTGGGCTGTGGTTGAGGTAAGGGCAGCCCCCAACAAAATCATGCTCTTTCGCCTTGATACGTTCAATAAGCGGTTCATTCTGCATTTCCTGTGGTTGAGTAGATTGCTTCAATAGCACCAGCCATGTGTAGGCCAAGGCGTTGGTGCGCTTGTCGATCCAAATGCACACCATCTCCAGCAAGGGTTGGCACTGCTTGAGCAGCATTGACCAGATGATAGGACTGGTCACTAGCATGTTTGATCAGTTCTGGCAGAAGCTTCACGCGCTTGGCTTCCGCTCGCTCCGTTGCTGACGATTCTACAGCTCCACCGAAGCCGGGCGGTGCCATCACGAGAATGGCCGGTGACTGCGGCATTCCTTTGAGAGGTAGAGGCAATTGAAAGGAGCGGATCCGTTTGACCATGGAGTTAACTCGATCCAAATAAGTGTCGATCTCCAACTCCGGATCCTGAAGTATGTCATTGGTTCCAAGTCCGACGATCACGAGATCAATGGGGACATTGCGGATCAAGGTAATAGGAAGTTCCTTGAGGCCATTCCAAGTGGCAGGCTCTAAGGAATTGGACCCCGCCATATCCGGTCGGTCTAAATCAAGTGCGCGACCAGGCAGGGCATCCTCTAGAATGACAAAGCCACACCCCAATTTCGCTTGCGCTTGGCCCGTCCAACGATCCTCAAAAGGCAATCGTTCAAGCTGCGGAGCACGATCATCAAGGGACAAAAAGCCCCAGGTATTAGAATCCCCATAGGCGAGGATCCTTTTAGTCATCTTGGTTCTCGGCCTGAGTAATGTGGCTCAGAAATATACGCCTAAACATTGAAAGTGCAGCCTTATGGGCGTCGCTATCCGCCTGCAAAACATGATCCAATGCTAAGCCTCGCAGGGCTGCGACCATCACTGTGCGAAACGGAATCAAGGTGTCACGAGCCCAGTTTAGCTCGGCCATGTAATCGCAGAACCATTGATCGAGCTGATTTTCTGCCACTTCGAAATGCGGGCCGATCGCTTGGGCTAAGGCAGGGTCTTGGCGTGCGGCGACCAATAGCTCAATCGCTGCGAAATGATGCATACCGCGATGTTGTTCGATTGCTAGATCAATAATCGCTGCAAGCCTTGCTTCAACACCCGTGACAGCGCGCAGCCTTGCGAGCACATCTTGACCAGCTCCCAAGGGTAAGGCCTCCGCAATGGCCCCCATCAGGTCATTTTTGTCGGCGAAGTGATAGTTCATCGGCCCACGCGAAATGCCGGCCTCTTTGGAGATGAGGTGCATGCTGGTTTGGGTAAACCCATAAGCCGCTAGGCAGCGAATACCCGTCTCGATAATCAGCGCGCGCGTCCGGCGGGTCTGCTCTGACTTTGATAAGCCAGGCTCGATACGGGGGACCACGGACAACTCGTTTGATTTAGAATTGGGCATAAAGTCGTGTTCCCTTGCGCGGACCCAGAGCGATCAACCGATCGCCAAGTCTATCTTTTAAGTCATTTAGTTTGATTTTGATCAAAGCGAAAACTGAGGTTTGAATGTGGATAGGGACATGCTCAAAATTGGTCATCGGATGATCACCGCGTCAAGCAGTCGTTGAACCTTTCTCCTGTGATAAGGATCGGGGAAGCAATAGGCTTCCGCCCGCGAGACGTCCTTTTGAAACGTTTGAATGGCGCGGAATTTTTCCCAGACGACAAGATTGTCCAAAAAAAGGTCGGGCTTTTGAGAGGCATGCAGGCGCAGGGCTTGATGTTTGGCAACGGCAAAGTCGCTAATATCTATTGAAAAATCAGGACAACAACCCAGACCAAGCATCGTATCTGCATACACCAAGCCTGACTTAAGCCCGCAGGCCTGTCGAACGAGTTGGCTCAAGGCTCGGTGATCGGGATGGTAGTCGTCCGGGTGATGGGTGATCACGAGATCGGGTGCAAATGAAGCAATCGCCGCCCGCACAGCAGCTTGGGACACGGGCGCGTCGGTCAATTCTCCATCCATCAGCGAGAGACATACGGGAGTTACCCCAACGCTCTCACCTGCCAACTTCATTTCAACCAAGCGCTCATCGGGTTCACCGGCCGGCGAAAGGCCCGCCTGTCCGGCTGTCGCCACGACCCAGCCAATACGCCAGCCCAACGATTTCAAGCGTAGCAATAGGCCAAGGCAATAGATCTCGACATCGTCTGGATGGGCACCAAAGGCCAGAATCGAGGGCGATTGCGTCACGGGCATGGCGATTATGCCTCCGCCTTTGCTTGCAACTTGCGTTCAATCTCAAAGCGCAAACGCTTTTGTTCTTGCTCTGTCAGCGGGTAGAACCAGAAGAATGGGGCCGCCAGACCCATAATGACCATGGGCACCCAAGCATAGGTCACCAAGAGCGCGAACAGCGCCTCTGGACTATTCACCGCATTGGCAGTTTGAAAGCCGAACAATGTTGGTAAGGTCGTGCCAACTAGGGCACCGAACGCAATCCCGATTTTTCCCAGCATACCGACCATGGCAAAATAGAGCCCGTTGCGTGCTTGGCCGGTCTTGAGCGTATCAATGTCAACCACATCCGCAATCATAGCGCCGATGAGGACTGCCAAAGCACCACCACCAAAGCCTCGGATGATGATGCAGGCCGCATAGAGCATGTCGTCATCAGGCTTCAATAACGGGATTGGCGCGCTCCAAACCGCCATCCACATCACGCCGATGGCCATGGCGCGATGCTTGCCAATGCGCTTAGCCAACCAGAGCCACAGCGGGATTGAGAGGATGCCAGCGATGCTTTCAGAGCCCAGAATGATTGGGAATAATTTTCGCGCATCGAAGTACTTCTCCATCACGATGATGTGCAGAGTTGCGCCAATAATGCCGCCCGCCATCAAAACGCCTAATCCGCCCAAAATCATCATGAAGGGCTTGTTCTCGCCAATCACCTTGAAGCTTTCCTTCAGTGTTGGCGGCTGGATATGAAGGTCTTCGATCGGGGGTTCTGGCACCAAGGTCAGCGTGATTGCAAACAGGATCGGCATCCCAATGACAAAGGCGACAGCCATCGCAAACATCGTGTCTGACAGGCCTTCAGATCCCGATTGTTGCATGATGAAAATCAGGATCAGCGCCAGCAATCCCGACAGACTGCCAAAGCCTTCCCGCCATCCCGCAACCCGTGCCCGGCCCATATAGGTCCGCGATAGTTCTGCCCCCCAAGCTTTGTAGGGCGTATCCAAAACATTGAAGGCGGCGAAGGTGATTGTTATCCAAAAGCCCGCATAAAGAGCATCCACCTTCACCGGCGGCGCAAAGACCATCCAGCAGCCCAGCATCAGGATTGGAAGGCCTGCCAATATCCATGACTTGCGTCTGCCTAAAGGGCCACGTGTACGGTCGGAGAGGATCCCCACGGTCGGTTCGACGACAATGTCGAATAGGCGCGCAGCAAAGATGATGGCACCAACCAATTGCAAAGGCAGCCCATGCTCCCCTGAATAGAAACCTGGAATGAATGTTATCAGGGGGGTAAGCGCCATCGCATGGGCCAGAAATGGCAGCGCATAAAGGATCGAAATCCCTGTTTCCTTGTCTAGCCAATCTTGTTTCATGCGGCCCTCTGATCAGGATGTTTCCATCGGCGGATGGTCTCTTGCGTCAGGGGTTGTGGTCGCTGACAGGATGTTTCGAGATGCAAGGTTTCACCCAGATTGGTGCTGGCCTCAATCTTCACCATGGCTTCAAGGCAATGCAACGCGAATTCTGCATCGGGCCACGGCGTGTCAAAGCCCTCCAGATGATCGACAAGCGCATAAATCCCAGCGATCCAGAGACTATCGTCCCACTCGTCGCGTAAGGGTACAAGCTCAGACCACGCATCATAGCTTAGGGCCTGCTTGATGGTGCCATCAAACTGGCTAGGGGGCGGCAAACACAAACTCCCCTTTGTACCATAAATCTCTAAGGCAGGGGCCGCACTGCCAACCCCATCAAAGCTGAAAACAAGGTCTGCGATCTGGCCATTTACGAATTTCAACAGCGTGCAGACATGCGTTGGTACGCTAACGCTAAAACGTTCACCAGCTTTCGGTCCTTTGGCTACGATTCGGCTATTGGCACTTTGACTCGCGAATGCCGTCACAGACTCGATCGGGCCAAATAAGGCAGCCAGAGCGGCTAAATGATAGATACCCATATCAAATAATGGACCCGCCGCCGGCCCAAATAAGGGGGCCGGATTGTGGTGCCATTTGTCCGGGCCGGGATACATCAAGATTCCACGCGCTCCGATAATTGTCCCCAAAGCTTCGGCATCGAGAAGCTGCCTTACACTTTGTTGAGCGTTACCCAGAAAGGTAGCTGGCGCGCACGCAAGCACAAGGCCGCGCTCCGCTGCAAGTTTCATGAGAGATCGTGCTTGGGTGAGATCACGGGCCAAAGGCTTTTCAGAATAGACATGCTTGCCCGCCTGAAGCGCCAGCCGCGATACTGCCTCGTGCGCCAGAGGGGGCGTGAGATTCACAACAATGTCGATAATCGGATCTACAACGAGTGCGCGCGTATCCTCATCTTTTGCACTCAGTCCGCGTAAGACCAATCGCGGACTTGCCTTAATGCAACTAGCATAACGCCCAGAAATATCCCCGCCGCCAACAATGCCGATACCCCATGGTGTATCGTTCAGTTTGCGGCGGGGAAAGTCACGCGGGGAGGTCACGTTTAGAAGCGGTAGATCAGGGTTGCACCATAGGTGCGGGGTTCACTGGTGAATTTAAGGGTGGAAGTTCCAGTTGGGTAGGATGCAACACCCACAAACGGGAGCACGGAAGTCAATTGGCCTAGGATCGCCGCTGAAGTTGCGCGACCAAAGGTAATCTCATTGGTCAGGTTGCGGCCCCAAGCCTCCAACGCCCAGCCATTGCCCGTTTGACCAATACCAATGCGGGCATTGTACTTGGTATGCGCCTTTTGGACTTGCAGCAGGTTATAGGTGAGTTCGGTATAGACATCTGACCGATAGAACATGTCGGCTTGGGTATAGAACTTTAGATTTTCGCCAATTGGCCGCTCATAGCGCGCGACCAAACTGGCGGACCATTGCGGAGCATCGGACAGGGGCTTGCCCGACAAGTCGATCTTTCCCGACGGCCCTTGCGCATTAGGGTAAGAGTCAAAAGTGGCGTCCAAGAAGGTTACCCCACCGGAGAAGGTCAGGTGCTTTGTTGGGCGCGAGACAAAGTCGAGTTCCGCACCCTTTGACACAACGCTCGCGGCATTTTGCAGGAAAAAGCGAAGTTGGTTGTTGGTATCGACAAAAGACGCCAGCGATTGAAAGTTTGAATAGTCCATGTTGAATAGGACAAGGCTTAAACTCGTGCGAATGGGCTCGATGTATCCCTTTGTCCCCAGTTCGAAATTGTCGACTTTTTCGGAATCGAAGAAGTAGTCAGCCCCAGGGATATTGCGCAGCAAGTTGGCGTCATCATTGATCCCAAACGCCTTATAGCCACGTGTATAGGAGGCGTAAGTGTTCCAATTGTTAGACCAATCATATTGAGCGACAAGTTTGCCTGTCCACTCACCGCCATCGCGCTGGGTCTTGTTATCGGGAATTGTTTGACGGGGCGACAAGGGTGTTCCGTTTTGGCGTAGCCGTTCAGCAAACGCACTAATCTTCTTGTCGTCGTAATTGTAGCGCAGCCCGCCAGTGAAGCTGAGCTTCTCGGAAACCTCCCAAGTTGCTTCGCCAAACAAGGCAGCATTTCGGTTTTTGATCGAATTTGCGCTTGGCGAGAATTGCGCGAAGATGCCGCCGCCACCGATAGCAGCCAGTTGTGGATTGATAACCGACGCGCTGGTCTCCTCGACATTCTTCTGGAAGAAGTAAGCACCTAAAAGATAAGTCAGCGCCTTATCTTTCGGCGATGTCAGGCGGAATTCTTGGCTGATATGTCTATTTGTGCGACCAACGGCTGGGAAGTTGATCAGATTAAGTGAGGAGAAATCGACATCAGAGGCAGACGTCTGATTGGCCTGTCTGCCGGCCGTGATTGAGGCCAGTTCAAACCCGTCGCCAAACTTCCATCTGAAATCAAAACTACCCGCTACGAGATCCTGTTCGAACGTGCTGGCACCATCTACCGCGATCACTTGACCCTTAACTTGATTGCGGGGAAGCGGTGCCCCTGTCCCGTTGAACGGATATTGCTGAGAGCCAGTCGCGAAGCGCGCATAAAGGGCTTCTGGAACATTGTCCCAAACAGGCTGGCAGCAATTGATGTCGGTCTTGGAATATTCTAGCGAAATCGTTAGCTGCAGAGGACCTTCCGGCGCAACCAACAGCTTGCCGCGCACGCCATAGCTGTTTTGATCATTCATATCCTTGCCGGCCAAGTTCTTCAAAAAGCCATCACGCTTGTTGGAATAGAAGCTGATACGGCCGAGCATTTCATTCGGGATAATCGTCCCGGTGACACTGGCAGCAAATTGTTGCTTGTTGAAATCCCCCAAGGTTGCGCGCACCTCGCCGCCAAAGTCTGCCTCAGGGCGCTTGGTCACATAATTGACGATACCTGCTGGAGAAGCATTGCCGAATTGGGTGGATTGAGGGCCACGAAGAACTTCAACCGCCGCAATATCATTGAAGTCGCCGATGCCGATCGAAGTGCGATCGGTAAAGATCCCATCTACATAAATTCCAACGCTCGGCTCCAAGGCTGCGCTACCGCCTGCCGTTGTCACGCCGCGTATACCGACATTCGACTGAACGGGGCCTTGGCTGTTTGAAACTACCAAGCTCGGAATCAAAGTCGCAAGTTCTGACGTGTTGGTGGCACCGCTGTCTTCGATTGTCTGTGATGTCACCACCGAAACTGACAGAGGGGCCTGCAAAACAGTTTGCCCGCGCTTGGTCGCCGTTACGATGATGACTTCTTCGGCTTCTTCTGCAGCAGAATTCTGACCGCTTGAGGATTGCGCCAATGCTGGACTTACGAACAAGGCACCGCCCGACAAAGCCGCCGCGACCAGCAAGGATACATGTGAGCATTTGCGCCGCAAAGCGGACTTCTTTGAAACTGTCATGGCTTTCCCCAGTGTAATCATGGCACTCATCCTTGCTCATGCGAGCTTTCATCACTTGCAGGTAAGTTAGCGCCCTTGACTCAGAACATGACACGGGATTTATATATGTCAACATGTATGCATACGTTTTGTGGGGCCCCTGATTGATGATCAAACTGAAGGAAGGTGACACTTATCTTGTCGCCCAGGAGACAGGTGAGATTGGCGGAACTGGGTCTGGCATTTTCCAGCGCGATACGCGCTGGTTATCAGTCTGGCGCTGGGACTTGGGTACCGTTTCGCGCCTCGCTTCTAAAGGCAGTGCCGACGAGCTTTTCCAGTATTTTACCCATGTGAATGACCATAAGGTTCAAACTATAGGCATCGAACGGCAGCTTCGGGTGTTAAGCGATGGAGTGATAGACCAGTTACTCATTACCAATACGAGCTTGGACGACCAGACACTCACGATCCGGCTTGATCTGGAAGCTGATTTCCGAGATGTGTTCATGATCTGGGCGCAGAAGGCCCTGGACGCCGCCACCCCGATTGTGGACGTGCAAACGCCATCAACCCGAACCTTTACGAGGCAAGCATCTGATGGCGTGGTTTCGACCTTGGAAATTGCCTTGCAGCCGCCTTTGCAAGAAAAAGCATGGACCCTAAAGATTGCGCCGGGCGAGAGTCGCGAAATCCATGTGCGGGCGCAAATTCAGTATAGCGGCTTACCAATTGAAGACACACCAAGCCGTGCCGCTTTGCCTGACAAGGCCGACTTTCTCGCCCGCAATGCACTCGATCTTCAAAGCCCGGACTGGCAAAAAGCTTATGACCAAGCCGTCGTGGACTTGAGGATGCTGCTTCTGCCAACTCGATTTGGCCCATATCCAGCCGCTGGCTTACCAAACTTCGTCAATTTCTTCGGTCGTGACGCGCTCATCACTTCCATGATGTTGGGACCGCAAAACGCCGATATCAGCCAATCCATCCTAAGGTTCCTCGCCCACCATCAGGGAACACGGATCGACCCGTTTCGCGAGGAAGAACCAGGCAAAATATTGCACGAGATCAGGCGGGGCGAGTTAAGCCGGACGGGTGCTGTGCCGTTCGGGCGCTATTATGGATCTGTTGATTCGACCGCTTTGTTCATCATGGCGCTCGGGCACTATGTCCGCGAAACAGGCGACGCTGGACTTGCTGTCGAACTTCACAGCAATTGGTCGAACGCTTTAGCCTGGCTCGTCAACTGCCAGACGTCAGAAGGCCTGATCAGGTTCAAACCTTCGGGCTCCGGGCTAACCGTGCAATCGTGGAAAGACTCGCACGATTCCATGAACCACGCAGATGGCTCACCGGCCTCTGCGCCATTGGCTGTGGCCGAGGTTCAAGGATATGCTTATGCGGCGTTTATCGCCGCGTCAGACCTGTTTGCCTTGGCGGGGGACAGCGAGAACGCAAACGTCTGCAAAGAGCGAGCCGCGCGCCTTCGAGACAATTTCCATGCACTCTTTTGGCTACCAGAACTGAATACCTATGCGATGGCACTCGATGCTGGGGATCGGCCTTTGCGTGTGCACTCGTCCGATCCGGGCCATCTCTTATGGTGTGGCATTGTCCCAGATGACATTGCACCCACCCTAGTCGCCTCCCTGTTTCAGCCCGAATGCTGGACAGGCTGGGGCTTGCGCACACTTGGGAGTGGCGAAAAGCGCTACAATCCGGTGTCTTATCATAACGGTAGTGTATGGCCGCATGATACAGCCCTTTTTGGGGCTGGGCTTGCGCGATATGGGTTTAACGGCGAGGTCCAGCTCGTCGCCGAAGGCCTCGTGTCACTCGCCCTAAACATGCCTGGTAATTCGCTGCCAGAACTAGTGGCCGGCTTTGCTCGAACGCCCAACAGACCACCCATTGCCTATACCCATGCATGTGCGCCGCAAGCTTGGGCTGCAGCTGGCCTGATCATGATGACAAGACTGGCAAGTGCGCGCTGACTAAGGTTGAATGAGCGGGCAGTTGATTGATGGCCAGGCCATCGGAAAGTATGGACATGACACCCCATAGTATTGAACATCTCGACCGGCCCGACGCCATTCGAGAAAAGGTCAGATTACTCTCAGGGCGGGATTTTTGGCGCACCAAGGCAAGCACCATCCTGTCAATTCCTGCCCTTAAGCTGACTGACGGACCTAATGGTGCGCGCGGTGATCTGACAAGCGGAGCCACCGCGGCTTGTTTCCCGGTCGGCGTGGCACTTGGGGCCAGTTTTGATGTGAGCCTCTTGCGCGAGATCGGTGCAGCGCTCGGACGTGAAGCCACGTCTAAAGCGTGTCAGGTCCTGCTTGGGCCGACGATCAATTTGCAAAGAACTCCAATTGGAGGCCGCAATTTTGAATGCTACTCGGAAGACCCGTGGCTGACCGGGTGTCTAGCGGTTGGGTTTGTGCAGGGCGTCCAGTCTCAAGGCGTCGCGGCCTGCCCCAAACATTTTGTTGCAAACGACACAGAGTTTGAACGCCATAAGGTGAGTTCGAACGTCGACACAACAACCCTTAGGACCCTCTATCTGCGCCCGTTCGAGATGGCGGTGAAGGAGGGCGGAGCCTGGATGATCATGTCATCCTATAATCGCATCAACGGTACCCAGAGCAATTCAAACGCTCTGCTTTTGCGCGATATTCTCAAAGGGGAATGGGGCTTTGATGGTGTAGTGGTGAGCGACTGGGGTGGGTCCCTGTCTTGGGACGGTGATTATCTGGGTGGGCTGGATCTTGAAATGCCTGGTCCGGGGCGAAATTTCAACGACAAACTGGCAGCAGCCATTGTGGCCGATCAATTGCCTGAACAGCCGCTAGACGATGCGATCGAACGGCTGTCACGGTTGGCGCAGCGCACCGCGCCATCGCGCCATGGCGAAGTTACAGAGCAAAGCATCGATCGGCCCGAAGACCGGGCTCTTGCAAGGCGCGCTGCCATTGCGGGCACTGTCATGTTGAAAAATGATGGGCTACTTCCGCTTGACCCCGACAGACTGAAAACCATTGCTGTAATCGGCCCCAATGCAGCCTATGGTGAAATTATGGGCGGTGGCAGTTCCTTCGTTAATGCGCACTATGCCGTGCATCCCTTAGCCGCACTACAAACGCACCTGAATGGCAAAGCGGAAGTGTCCTACGCCCCCGGGTGCAACATCCATCGCTATATGCCTGACTTCAGGGTTGGATCCGTTCGAACACCTGATGGCGCAAGCGACGGGTTCCTTTTGGAGTTTTTTGGTCAGCCCGATTGTCAGGGCAGCCCAGTCCGCCAGTCTGTTCAGAAGCTCGCGCGTTGGATGGACCTTGGGTTCCTTGCCAATGCCAATGATCCCGCGCGTGCAGGGAGTGTGCGGTTAAGCGGAACCTTCACCCCAGTCGATAGCGGCCTGCACACATTTGGCGTCCATAGCGCTGGCCTGTGTGACATCTGGCTTAACGGTGTATGCATCATCGACAACCGGACCGGCTGGTCTCGTGGTGAAGGGTTCTTCGGATTTGGCAGCCGGGAGCAAACCGCGGCGTGCCAGTTGGAAGTGGGGCAGCCTGTAAAACTTGAATTGCGCTTCGATCCAAAGGCTGGAAGCCTGCTCAAAGGGTTTCGCTTCGGTGTGTTGCCACCACAGACCGACGACATGCTGGGTCAGGCGGTCGACCTTGCCAAAGCTTGTGATGCGGTGGTCCTCGTGCTTGGAGCCAATCCAGACTGGGAGACCGAAGGGCATGATCGCACATCGATGCGATTGCCCGGCGAGCAGGATCGCCTAGCTGCTGAAATCATTGCCGCCAATCCTAGCACGGTAGTTGTACTGAATATTGGTGCACCCGTCCTAATGCCGTGGCTCGATCAGGCGCAGGCCGTGATCGTGCCATGGTTTGGGGGGCAAGAGATGGGCAACGCGATTGCTGATGTTCTTCTTGGTGACGCCGAACCCGGCGGCCGCCTGCCGTTTAGTTGGCCAGCTCAATTGAACGATTCACCGGGATATCGGCACTATGACACCTCCAGCCTTGAGATGGATTATAGCGAAGGTCTGCTTATGGGATATCCGGGCCATCACGCCCATGGACCCAAGCCCCTGTTTGGTTTTGGGCATGGCCTTGGCTATGCAAGCTTAGTTATCCATGCAGTCGACGGGGTAACGACTGACTTCGAAGGACGGCCTGTCGTTCCCGTGCTTGTGCGTAATCAGTCAGACAAGGCAGGCAATGCCTGTGTCCAGATTTATGCGGATTGGCGCGACTTGAATGCCGATTTTGGGTCTATCCGCTTATGTGGATTTGCGCGTGTGCAAGTGGAGCCGCGCTCTGTCGTCAATGTCAGTGTACCGCTTGATCCGCGATGGGCGATGTCTTGGGGCGAGGCAGACGCTGCCTGGTCGAGCAATGCGGAGAAGCCAAAACTTGTCGCCCTCCTTGAGGGGGCAACGGCTTTGGCAGCTGACATAAACACTGCTGCTCGATAGACAAACTTGATGGGAGCGAATGTCTGCTTTGCGTTTACACGGCACTCCAACGCATAGGCCAATTTTGGCGCAAAGGAGACCTATCGTGCCGACCCCGATCTAATGGCTACATGAAGGGCCGCCGTTCAACCATCATTGCGCGAACGCGCTTTTTGTCGATTTTGCCATATTGGGTAAGCGGCATTTCCTCGATGAAGTGGACGCTTTTGGGCACTTTGTAGGCCGAAAGACGCGCCTTTGCGAATTGGCGGATTTCTTCGCCATCACAGCTCGTTCGGGCGATCACAACGGCGGTAACCGCTTCACCCCAATCAGAATGGGGGATACCAACGACTGCTGCCTCTATGACGCAAGGATGCTGAAGCAGAACGCCCTCAACCTCTGTCGAATAGACATTCATCCCGCCGCTAATGATCATATCTTTGGCCCGGTCCACGAGAAACAAATAGCCATCCTCGATCCGAGCCAGATCTCCGGTACGGAGCCAGCCCTCCTGCAGGGCCTGCTGGGTGGCTACAGGGTCGCGATAATACTCGGTCAGCAGATAGGGTGAGCTGACCTCGACTTCACCAGCGCCGGATTCATCGGGGCGAAGACGGAGCTCAACCAAGGGAACAGCGCGGCCGCAAGAAGTCAGCAAGCGCGGGTTCATATGATCAGCCTTGCTGAGGGTTGTGATCAGATTTGGGCATTCAGTCTGGCCATAAATCTGAAGGAACACCTTGCCGAACTTTAAGAGGCCTTCTTCCAGTCTCTCCCGATTCATTGGGGCCGCGCCGTAGACGATGGTTGCCAAGGAGCGATGATCTTTAGTGCCGGCTTTTGGATGGTCGAGTAGGCGGTAGAGCATCGTCGGCACCATCATGGTCCAAGTCACGCCGGAATCGCGACACAGGTCAAAAAAGCGGTTTGGATCAAATCGACCCTCAATCATCACATGAGCACCCTGAAGGAATGCTGCTGCCATATGGTAGCCCGAGGAATGAGGCAGTGGCGTCGTCAACAGCATTACTTCTTCGCTGCGGATTTCAAGGCAAGAAATATGGGAGAACAAATTCCACGCCATGCGGATATAGGAATGTCGTACCCCTTTGGGGAGCCCTGTAGTTCCCCCAGTATAAGCGATGATTGCTGTATCCTCTGGTGCGGCAATGAGCGGCTTGAACATATTGAAAGCAGCCAGGGCCTTGTTCCAGTGCACCTCCCCGCTTTCCAAGGACGGCTCTGTCTTTGAGCCGACAAGGATTATGAATGGCTGGTCTTTCAAACCGCCGGCACGGGGAAGATCTGCATGCGTAATCAGCACTTTTGCTTCACTATGATCTAAGCAATAGCCTAGTTCGGGCACCCCCATCAGCTCGTTCAATGGCACGCGGACGGCTGCAAGCTTCAGGATAGCAAACTCGGCGACAACATATTCGTGGCTGTTGGGTAGATGAACGGCCACCGCAACACCGGGCCGAACCCCGCGCGCAAAGAGAAAAGCCGCAAGCCGATCCGACAATTCGTCGATCTGACTATAAGTCCAACTCTGGTCGCCGAACGTAATTGCTACCCGTTCGGCATGGCGCTTTAGGGCTGCAAGTAGCAGCTGGGCTGATGTGGGTGCCTTCAAGACGTCGCCCATGGGCTCACTCTTCAATTTGAAAGACGGTACTATAATAGGTACGAGCGTACCTGTAAAGTTTGACCTTGGCGGTTGGCAGCACGCGGTCAAACTGGTATCTCGGAGCGATACTCCTCTGGTGGCAAAATTCGAAATGGTTCCGAAAAACACGCAACGTCTCACGCCGGGGTCTGACCGCCAGAAAGAGCTGCTCGGTGAGTTAGAGGCACTCTTCTTCGCCAATGGCTTCCGAACCATCACTGTTGATGACATTGCGGCACGCTTGAAGTGTTCAAAGCGAACCCTTTACGAGATTGCACCCAGCAAGCAGGAACTCTTCATTCTGGTGATCGAATCTTGGCTAGAGCGCATCCGCCATTTAGGGTGGCAAGGCGTTCTCCAGCATGACGACCCGACAAAGCGCGTACTTGCTTATCTTGAGCCCGGCGTGATTGAGTCTAGGCCTGCAAGTCGCCAATTCCTTGCCGATTTGCAAAGTTATCGCCCGGCTCTTGCCCTGCTTGAAGCACACCAAGCCCAGCGGACCAAAGTGCTTATGGAGATCGTTGAGGACGGTATTCGTCGAGGGTGTTTCAAGCCCTTCCATTCTGCATTAGTCGCTGAGCTCTTTCTCGCAGCAGTTAACCGGATCAATGAACCATCGACGCTTGAAAGAACCGGTGTCGGGTTCAGTCAAGCGTTCGACGAATTATACAAAATCCTCACGACAGGGCTGTTTTTGAAGTCAGACGAGTGACCTCTGTCACGAGCCTGTCAGGAAGGCTGCGATTTGGTCAATCGCTTCTTCGGCTTCAGGAATTCCAGGTAGCAATGGGAAGACATGGGCTGCTGCTTCATAAACTCTGACCGTCACATTCGTGCCAGCACTTTCCGCCTTGCCAGCGTAGCGCACAGTATCGTCGCGCATGACTTCTGTACTGCCAACGATAAAGAGGCTGTCGGGAAGCGCGACCGGTTCATCCCAGTAAGGCGAAGCAGCTGGCTGAGCGGGGTTGGCACCCTGTAGATAATGGTAGACCTTGTGGATCACAGCCTGGGGTCCAAACATAGGATCGGCTTCTGCATTGGCGACATAAGAATGGCCAGTCATGGCAAGGTCGGTCAAAGCAGACAGGCACACGAGCTTGTCCGGCAGGCGATGCCCCTCGCGTTTCAGCTGAGCGCAAGCGCACAGAACCAAAGCGCCTGCGGATGAATCGCACATGACAAAGACTGGACCTATCTCCTCAGAGAGGATCGTTCGAAGGGCACCCAAAACATCGTCATGGGCTGCCGGGAACGGATTTTCAGGTGCCAAGCGATGCTGCAGGAGCGCACCGCGCGTGCTGGCTAGCGTCGAAATGCGATCCAGGAGCACGCGATGCGCATCGCCGCCTGGAAAGCAAAAGCCGCCACCGGGAACATAGACCAAGAGGGCTGCCCCGTCCAAACGCCGCAACTCGAGCTCAGCCCCCCCTAACTTTTTAGGGATACCTTCGGGCCCCAGAGTTTCGAAAGAGGCCAGCATCTGGCGCATTTCAACTGGATTATAGTCACTATTGAGCAAGGCGCGGCGCGTCTGTCTCGCTTCAGTGGTGTAGGCATTCATTTCTGGACTCGGCATCGCTTGACCTCTTATCGGTACTAATGTACCTAATATCGTACCGCATCTAAAAATGACGTTCAAGTCGCGGAATATGGGAGGATAGGATGTTGAGGTCTGAAACCGCAAATTCGCGTCGTTTATCCGGCTTGTTGATGTCATGTGCAGTCACGGCATTGTTCGCAGCGCACCCCGCTTGGGCGCAGACTTCTGCAAGCTCTCCGGCAGTCCAACCTGATCAGGCTGGCGTCGAAGTCATCGTTGTCACTGCGCGCAAACAGTCTGAATCGCTGCAGGACGTGCCAATGTCGATCTCCGCAGTCTCGGGAAAAGACTTGGAAGATGCTGGCTATACCGAGCTCAATGACATCTCTCGTCTCAGCAGCAATGTTTATTTCGAAGCCGCAGATCGCTCCAAGCCGCTGATCTACATTCGGGGCATTGGCACGCGCAGCTATGATGCAGGCAGCGATCCTTCCGTTGGCGTCTTTGTAGATGGCGTCTACCTCGGTCGCTTTGGGGCGCTCGACATGGACTTGATGGATGTCGCACGCGTGGAATTGCTTCGTGGACCACAAGGCTCCCTCTACGGTCGCAATACCATCGGCGGCGCGATTTCTGTCGTGTCTCGCGATCCGACTTCAGTCTTCAAAGGTCACCTTTCAGGGGAGCTTGGGACTAGCGCCATCAGTGGGGATTCACTTTATTCTGTAGGGGCTTCGCTGAGCGGCCCCATCGCAGGTGACGCCGTTCGAGGATCGCTATCCGTGACGCGACGCTATCGTGAAGGCTACCAACCCGTCGCTGTCGCCAACATTCGCGGCGGAAGCGAAGATGGTTGGTCCAGTCGCGGCAAGCTTATATTCGACTTGGGTGAAGCGACGCTGCGCCTGTCTGCCGACTATTCCGATATTGATGGTCCGCCGCTTGTGTTTGTTCCAAACCAACTAGGTGTACCAGCCGATAGTCCCGGACCTTTGACTCCAGGCTTTGTGACCCCAGCGGAACCACAAGATCCCTACAAGCTATCGTCGGACGCTTTGGGTCAGGGCATTAATAAGAAGACCTCTGGCGGTTCTGCACAACTCAATATTCCGTTCGGTGCGTTTGAACTGACGTCGATCACCGCTGCACGCAAGCTTAAGATCGAGGAGGTCGACGATCTCGACGGCACGACACTGCCGTTCCAAGTTTATCTGGCCAACGAAGATGGAAGCCAATTCTCGCAAGAAGTTCGACTGAATTACGAGACTGAAAAGCTCAAGGTGCTTGTCGGGGCCTTTTATTCTTCTGAGGACGTAAACCGGACTGAGACCATCAATTTTGGCCCGGCTTCACTTCTGTCCTTCTTTGTAAGTCCGGCACCGTTGCGCTGGGATTTCGGGCTCAATCTTGAATCCAAATCATCGGCCTTATTTGGGCAGATTCAGTGGGAGCCCACTGAACGTTTGTCTCTAACATTGGGTGGACGCTACAGCGAGGACCAAAAGGACGTTGTCTTTGACACGCGCACAACGGTACCGGGGTTTGTCATCTCGAACTTCACCACACCCGTCTCGCGCAAATGGGACTCCTTCGACCCATCGGCTTCGCTAAGTTATAAGTTCAGCGCCGACGTCATGGGCTATGTCTCCTATACTTCGGGATTCAAATCCGGTGCCTTCCAATTCATCGCGATTGCCCCTGCCACCGCCCAACAAGTTGCCAATCCGGAATCGGTTGACTCCTATGAGGCCGGGATGCGCACCACCTTGTTTGATCGTCGCCTGCGGCTAAATGCATCCATCTTCAGCATGGACTATCGCGACCTGCAGCAATTGCGACTGATTCCGATCGGTGGCGGTGTCAATCAAGTCTTGATCGCCAATGCCGCGAGCAGCCGCATTCCAGGCCTTGAACTAGAAGGTCGCGCGGTTTTCGACAGCAAGTGGTCGCTCGACTTCAGCTATGGCTATCTCGATGCCAAGTACAAAAACTATGTATTCAACTCGACCTTGGACTTCAGCGGCAACCGTTTGCAACGCGCGCCCAAGAACACCTTGTCGCTTGGCCTCAATTTCGAGACCAAAACCAGCCTCGGTGAACTCACCAGTCGTTTAGGTTATTCCTATCGGAGTAAAATCTTCTTTGAGGCGGACAATAACACGGTTGACCCGGAGTCGAGTGAAGACGGCCTCGGATTACTGGACGCTTCCATAAACCTAAAGAAGAACAACTGGACTGTGGGTCTTTGGGCGCGCAATCTGTCTGACGAGCGCTATCGGCGTCAGGTTCTCAACAGCACCGGGACTGCGCAACGCGGGATTTGGGCCGAACCGCGAACGTTTGGTCTGCGGGTCTCCTCGGACTTCTAAAGGTCTATGATATGAAGCTGGCCACTTACCTAACTGAAGATGATCCTAAAGCTCGGGTAGGCGTAGTCATCCAAAATGATAGTGCCGTTCTCGACTTGGCGGGCGCATTGTCCGCCCACGGACTGGATGCGAGCTTGGCTGCGTCCATGCAGGACTTGATTGAGGGCGGCGCAGAGCGATTGGCCCTCATCCGCTCTGCTGTCGAAGCCTACAAAGGGGAAGTCCTACCGATAGGTGAGGTTCGGCTGCTTTCACCTTTGCCGCGCCCGGTCCAAATTAGGGACTGTATGTGCTTCGAGGAGCATCTCGTGGGCTCTTCCCAAGCCGCTATGCGCTTGCAGGGTCTAAGCGAACCGTCTGAGCGGTCCCGCAAAATGTATGACGTCTTCAAGTTGCGACCGATCTATTACAAAGCAAACCGCTTTGCCGTGGTTGGTCATGACACAGATGTGCACTGGCCTGCCTATTCCAAGCTGATGGATTATGAACTCGAAATGGGCTGTATCCTCGGCAAAACGGGGCGCGATATCAGACGCGAGGATGCGCGCGCGCATATTTTCGGATTTACGATCTTCAACGATTTCAGCGCACGCGACACGCAAGGTATGGAGATGGAAAGCGGCCTTGGCCCATCCAAATCCAAGGACTTTGATTCCGCCAATGTGCTTGGGCCTTGGATCGTCACAATCGATGAATTTTATCCAGACGATGCGTCCATGACAGTTCGGGTTAACGGGGAAGTCCGCTCAACCGGGCGCAGCAGCACGATGACCGTCAAATTCGAGGACCTCATCGCCTTCATTAGCACGTCAGAGACCCTTCATGCCGGGGAAATTTTAGGCTCCGGTACCGTTGGCGGTGGCTGCGGTCTGGAAGCAGGAAAACTGCTTGAAAATGGCGACGTTATCGAACTCGAGGTTGAGGGGATTGGCGTGCTTCGAAACAGAGTGTTTGCAGCAAATAGAGAGGATCAAGAATGAGCGACGACATCACTGCCCGTCTAGACGCGCTGGAGCGCGAATTGACAATCTTGCGTGACAAGGAAGCGATACGCGACGTGATTCATCGCTATTGCCGTGGCGCGGATCGCTGCGACCAGCAGGCATTCAAGGATTGCTATTGGGAAGACGGCTATGACGATCACGGTTTCTATGGTGGCAATGGCCAAGCATTTGCCGACTATGTGATCCCCATCCTCAAGCAAGTTAATTCCAGTATTCATGCGATCACCAACACTATCATCGACCTACAGGGTGATCGCGCTTTCTGCGAGAGCCAGTGGTCGGTGATTCATCGGCTACAAAAGCCGGACGGTGACTTCCTCGATTTTTGGCACCAAGGCCGCTACCTCGATATTTTTGAGAAGCGTGCGGGCGAATGGCGCATCTTGTGCCGGACGATCGCTAATGACATGGACCGACTCCTCCGTACGAAGGATTTGGGTGCCATTCTGGGTGAAGGCGTACCCGGCAGCGACAATAATCGTCCCCATCGAGGCGGCCGCAAGCCAGATGATCCTGTCTTTGCAGGCTTTGACATGCAGAAACTCGTGCATGATCGCACCCCAATTGAGGACCTCTGGTCGCCCTTCTATGCGCTAGACCAGTATTTGTAGGCCATGGGCGCCAAGCCAATCTTCGTCGCGGGCGTCGGAATGACGACTTTCGGGATTGACTTGGCGCGTTCGGTCAAAGACTTGACGCGCCAAGCGGTCGCCGAGGCTTTGGTGGATGCGCATTGTACTGCCTCTCAGATTGAAGCCGCGTGGTTTGCCAACACCAGTCAGGGCTCGTTAGAGGGCCAACATATGATCCGTGGGCAAGTTGCGCTTCGGCCATTGGGCTTCTCAGGAATCCCAATTAGCAATGTTGAAAATGCGTGCGCGAGCGCCTCAACGGCCCTGTTTGAAGCTGCGAATTACTTAAAATCCGGCGCGGCCGACATCGTTCTTGTGGTTGGTGTTGAAAAGCTCTCCCACCCTGATCGCGCGCGCTCACTGGCCGTCTTCGATGCGGGTTGGGACGTGGGACTGGCTGAGCAGAACCGGGAAGTCTTGCTCGCGCTAGGCGGCATGGACGAACAGCTCCTGCCCACATCTGCAGCAAGGCGCAGCGTGTTCATGGATGTCTACGCAGCCTTTGCCCGCCAACACATGCGTCTTTATGGGTCAACACAAGAGCAGTTTGCCGCCGTCGCCGCAAAGAATCATATGCACTCGGTCCATAACGAGCGTGCCCAATATCGACGACCCTATTCTGTCGAGGAAATTCTGGCAGACCGCCCGATTGCCTGGCCACTAACTTTGCCTATGTGTGCCCCCGTCAGCGACGGCGCGGCGGCTGCCATCGTATGTACAGAAGCAGGCCTAATCCGATTGGGAGCGACGTCACGGGCGATAGAGCTGCGCGCCTGTGTGCTGGGTACCTCGGTGGAGCGCGATCCCGATGATCTAGATCACCATATCGGCCGGGTTACCGCACTCAAAGCCTTTGAGGCGTCGTCCATAGGCTCAGAGGATATCGATGTAGCTGAAGTCCATGACGCCACGGCAGTGGGTGAAGTCATTCAAGTCGAGAACCTCGGTCTTGCACCCAGAGGCCTCGGGGGCATGGCTGCCCTGCAAGGGCAAACTGCACTTGGGGGTCGAACGCCAGTCAACCCCTCAGGGGGCCTAGAGAGCAAAGGACATCCAATCGGTGCAACAGGGCTTGCCCAGCTCTTTGAGCTCGTAACCCAATTGCGTGGCGAGGCTGGGCTCCGACAGGTTGAAGGCGCAAAAGTCGGGGTCGCAGAAAATGGCGGTGGGCTTTGGGGCGTGGAAGAAGCTGTGTGTGTTGTGTCGGTCTTGTCGCGCTAGCTGATTATCGTAGGACCTTCCGCGCCGCTAAGCCGCCAGTACACTGCCATCAAACCCGACACTGACTTTTCAGCTAGCACAGGCTAGCAAACGAAAAGGCATAGCGGCATACTCATCTATGGCGGTCGAGGCGCAATCTGTCTGAGAGAGGAACTGGGTTAAGCATTTTTTTTTGCTTCACTTTCTCAACGACTTACGCAAGGCACGCCGGTCAATTCATGCAGCGTGATGAACAATCCGTGCTAAAGCGTAGGGGCTGGAGAGACTAACAATGCAGAACAATTGGCTGCCGCGGCGTGCATGCGGCTGGACTTCTTGCATGCTGGCCCTGATCATGGCCCTGTTTCTGGCTTACCCTGCGGCTGCCCAGCCGAGCGGCGCAGCACTGATGCCGCCGCAGGTTGCCGCTCGACAGGTGGTGCCGCCGCATGTGTTGCCAGGCACCACCTACAACCCTGCGATCCCCACCCCGACAGACGCACTTGGCTTTGCCCTTGGTGAGCGTCCAGTCCGGCACCATGACCTTCTGGCTTATCTGGGCACGCTGGACAGGCTGTCAGACCGGATCAGCGTCGAGGAAATCGGCCGCTCCCACGAGCGCCGCCCGATCCTGCTACTGAAGATCACCAGCCCGGCCAATCATGCGCGCCTTGAACGGCTGCGCACCGAGCATCTGGGGCGGCTGGAGGCCGGAGTCGAGGCACCTGCCGATGCGCCAGTGTTCGTCTGGGCCAATTTCGGGGTGCACGGTGCCGAGGCGTCGGCTCAGGATGCGGCGCTGGCCACAGTCTACCATTTTGCAGCAGCCACCGGCGGCGAGATCGAGGCGATGCTCGACCGGGCCGTGATCCTGGTGGTCGTTGTCCTCAATCCAGACGGCCACGCGCTGCGGGTCTCGAGGGTAGACCGTTTTTCGGGCGAGGCCGGGGTGAGCGATCCAGGCCATTTCCAGCATAGCGGATGGGGCGAGGCGCGGGTGAACCATTATGGCTTCGATCTCAACCGCGACTGGCTTCTGCTGAGCCAGCCGGAGGCGCGCGCGTGGGTCGGGGCTTGGCAGCGCTGGGTCCCGCAACTGTCACTGGACCATCACGAGATGGGCTCCAACAGCAGCTTCTATTTCCACCCCGGAGAGCCGCGACGGACGAATGCCTTGATTACACGGCGGCAGACCGAACTAGCAGACCGGATTGCAGGCTACCATTCCCGCGCGCTCGATCCTGATGGCGTGCTCTATTATGCCGAGGAGGGGTTCGATAACTTCTACATCGGCAAGGGATCGACCTATCCGCAGGTCAATGGCGGCGTTGGCATCCTGTACGAAGCGGGCACTGCCGCTGGCGGCGCGGTCGAGGGCCGCAACGGCCTTCGCACCTATGCCGAGAACATCCGGCTACAGTTCCGCGCCAATCTGGCCGCCGTCACTGGCGCGGTTGAGATCCGGCGCGACCTGACCGCATCGCAAAGCGCCTTCTTCCGGCAGGCGCGCGCCAGCGCCCGCGCATCCGGACCAGCGGCTTATGTAGTTGCCGCCCCCGATGATCCGGCACGGATGCAGCGGTTCCTGGGGCTTCTGGCCGCCCATGGCGTGACGGCCCATGCGCTGTCCGAGACCATCGAGGCCGGTGGCCGACGGTTCGAGGCGGGGCGCGCCTATCTGGTGCCCACCGACCAGCGGCAGGCCGCCATGGTGCGCGGCATCTTCGAGACGCCGAAGTCCTTCGAGGAGAACGTCTTCTATGACGTGTCCGCTTGGACCATGCCGCTGGCCTATGACTTGGACTGGGCCGCCTTGGAGCCAGGTGCGTTCCGTCCTCGGCTTTTGGGAGAGCGGGCGCGCGGCGGGTTTGATCGTCAAGCGGCAACCGCACCCGATCTGGCAGAAGGGCCCTATGGCTATGTCGTGCGGTGGAGCGACCGCGCCGCGCCGCGCGTGGCGGGCGAGTTACTGCGCGCGGGCCTGCTGGTGCGCGCGGCCTCGGCTCCGTTCGAAGCGGCAACACCCTCCGGACCAGTGGCGTTCGGGCGCGGCGCGCTGTTCGTGCCGACCGCCGGGCAACAGATGGATGCGGCCGCCATACACGCCCTGATGGGCAGGCTGGTGCGAGAAGACGGCGCGATGATTGCGCCCATTGTGTCAGGCCGTACGCCCAGCCCCGCCACAGACCTTGGCGGCAACAAGTCCTGGACCACGGTCACACGGCCTGAAATTCTGCTGCTGTTCACGGGCGACGCGCCGCGCATGGAAGCCGGAGAGGCCTGGTGGCTACTGGACCACGAGATGGGCCTGCCAGTCACGCTGCGCCGCGCTAGCGAGCTTAGCCGGACAGAGCTGTCACGCTATACGCATATTCTAGTTCTGGGTGGTGTCTCGTCCGGCTGGACCCGGGCCGAAACCGATTCGCTGACGCGCTGGACCCGGGGCGGCGGGGTGCTAATCGCCAGTGGTGCAGCAGCCCAGTGGGCGCAGCGAGCCTTCGCGGCCGAGACCGGCGAGGCAGCCGCTGCGGGTGCCAGCCCGTCCGCGCGGCCTGCAGCAGGACCTGCGCTAGCGCCCGTGAGTGATGGCAATGAGGCCAGAACTCCTGACCAACCAACAGCGCGGCCAGCCCAGCCACCGCGCGACCGGCGCGATTTTGATCGCATGGAAACTGGCGAGACCGAGCACATCATCGCGGGCGCCCTGTTCCAGTCCGACCTTGATCCGAGCCATCCGCTGGCGTTCGGCCATAGCGACCGGGACCTTGCAATCATGAAGCTCGGCACCGCCGTGCTCGAGTGGCCACGGGAGGATGCGTATGCCGTTGTGGCCCGCTACCGCGAGGCACCACTCCTGGCGGGCTATGCCTCGCGCACATCCATCGCCCGTGTGGCCGGGGCGCCCGCCGTCACCGCCACCCAGCGCGGAACGGGCACGCTGGTGCTGTTTGCCGACAACCCCACCTTCCGGGGCACATTCCCCGGCACAGAGCGCCTCCTGCTCAACGCGATCTTCATGAACCGCCATATCCGAGGTCCCCGCGCCCCGGACCTCTCGGACGAAACTGACTGATCGAAGTGGGAGTGATCCCGACATGGGGTTCGGCTCACGTCATCGTGCATATCTCTGGGTGTGGTCAACTTTGATGTAGTGGACTTGTCAGAACTTCAATGGTGGAACCCAAAAAACGCGCGCTTGGGAGCTCGAACATGGAAGACATACTTTCCAAGCCTTGACTGCTAATAGTGCAGCGCCAGAGACTGCAATCGAGGTCTGAGCGAAATAATAAACGGTATCCAACGCAATCTTTCAGGGAAGAGAATCAAGTCCGCGCGAGAAAACTTTAAATACAAATTCCCTGATCTATCACAAATGTCTGCTCTGGAGCGCGCAACAAAAGTAACTGATTGACCTAGTCTGGCGCAAAGCAGACCAAAGCTAAACTAAAAGGAGGGGTAGCTGAGGCCTAATAAAAGTGTTCTGCGCCGCAGGGTGCGTTCCATCACGAATCGCAAATCGAAAGGATCGCGCAACACGAGTTGCGCGCCTTTGCGCTCCTGAATTGAGCACGCACCTAAAATCCACCCCCTTGCCAACTCAATTCTAGGCAATAAGCTGCCATGCTTGAATTACGGGTGAGTGGGAACAAAAATGAGTAGTGGTTTGGTGCGTCGGCTTGTTGTGGCTTCTGTAGCAGCGCTTGTTTTGGGATCGGGAAGCGGCCCAGCTGTGCAGGCCCAGGCGGCACCTGATGTGGTCCCAACCAGTTATGAGCGGCCTCGACTTGATGAGTTCTGGGGTGGTTCGTTTTTTACCGACGCGGTCGTCTCGCCCAATGGTCGGGTCTTGGCGACCGTCAAATTTGTCGGGGCAGAATCCGCCATCGAACTCTATGACATGCAAGAAGCGCGCACCAAGAGGGCGGGCGGACTCGACATGCCATTCCACGTCTATGCGCTTGAATGGAAAGACCAGAACCGCCTGTTGTTAACGGGTTGGGATCGGGAAAGTCGGCTGGGGGTATGGGTTTGGACAATTGGGGAAGCACGGGCCAAAAAGCTGTTCCGATTTGACGGGCAAGACGATGATTACGCCCCAGATCCCAAATTCGATACCGAAGAAGAAGAAATCAGCTTCTATATGAAGCGCGACGATGCACGGCGCGCAAAGCCGCGCCCGGATCGGACTTGGATCGTTTCCCGGCTGCAAGCCGATCCTGACCGAGTATTAATTGGCACCCGGCTAGACAATGTAGATCGCTTGGTCTCGGTTAATCTCACCTCACTTGAAACCAAAGTCCTTGATGAAGCAGCGCCGGACCAATGGACCGAGTGGTTCATTTCGGCAAGCGGTGTGCCGTTGATCCGGCGTGAGCAAGCAAGGCGCGGGTCTTCGGTGCGTTTGGTTCGTCTAGCTCAGGGCGCCGCACCCGCGACCACCTTGGCCGAGTTTCCGTTCGAAGAGCATTCTAGTTTCGATGTGATTGGCCCGTCGGAGAAGCCCGATCACGTGACGGTGCGGGCCAGACGGGGCAATGATGAGTTTGCCGCCATCTATGATTATGATGTGGTCGCCAAGACCTTCTCTGAGCCGCGGATTGCCTCCACCAAATACGATATGGACGATGTGATCTTTGACACCAACAATGGCCTCGTTGCGGGCATTGAGGCCGGGCGCGGTTCGCAATTTGTGGCACTTGACCCCAAGGATCGGGCGCGATTTGAGGAAATTCAAAAGCGGGCCCCAGCAGGCACCGTACTCAAGATCAAATCCATCTCGCCGGACGATGGCTTGTGGACGGTCGAGACCGAGTCCCCAACCGACCCCGGTAGTCTGTGGGTGCATGACGCACGCTTCAATCGCATGCTGAAAATTGGCCAGACCGATCGTGTCTTGAATGAAACCAGCATTGGGACCGCGACTTGGTTGGATTATCAGGCGCGCGATGGTCAAGCTTTAGAAGCCTTGTTGCTGGCACCCGTCGGTGCCCAAGAAACCATGATGCCCTTAATTGTCATGCCCCATGGTGGACCCCACGGCGTTTCTACCGACAATGATTGGGACCGCTTGGCGGCCTTTTTGACCAGTCGCGGCTATTTAGTCGCCCAGCCCAATTTCCGCGGTTCGGGCAGCAAAGGGCGCAGCTTTGCCTTGGCTGGCTATCGCCAATGGGGCGGGCGCATGCAGGACGACGTCACCGATTTGGTCGGGCATTTGGTCAAAACAGGTCGCGTTGACCCCAAACGGGTTGCCATCGTCGGTGGCTCTTACGGTGGCTATGCGGCCCTTGCAGGGGCAGCTTTGACGCCGAGCCTGTATCAATGCGCTGCCTCGATCAATGGGGTCGCGGATTTGACGACGCAAATGGACTGGGTCAACCGCTTTGACAGTCCTTTGGTTTCGGCCTTCTGGAAGCGCACGATGGGGGACCCCGCAGTTGATCGCGCTGCGATGGACCGGGTTTCGCCGCTGAAGCAAGTCAATGCCATCAAAGTCCCTGTGTTGCTGCTGGCAGGGGAACTCGATGACATTGTAGACCCCAAGAATAGTCAGTTGATGTATGATGCGCTCAGCGCTAACGGAAAGACCGCGCGTCTCGTGCGTTTTCCCCGCATGAAGCACGCGCCAGAGCGCTATGTGGAATCAGCCAATGTCTTTGGCGAGATTGACTACTTCATGCAAAATTGCATTGGCAGCGAAAAGCTAAACTCTGGCCCTCCCGCCAATCGGGCGAACAAGCGGGAGGCTTTGGTAATTTCCGATACCAGCGGGGCGGTGCCGGCTAAGCAGCCGAAGTAGGGGGCCTAAAGCGCGCCACCGCGCAAGACGCGGCCCATGAGGCCGAAGAGTTTGCGGCTGTTCTCATTGGCTTCGGGCTTCCACTCGGGGTGCCATTGGACGGCGAGGACGGGGCCGCCGCGGGCGGTGCTGGAAAAGGCTTCAACCACGCCATCGGGCGCGCGGGCTTCGACGCGCAAGTCGGCGCCCAGCTTGTCCACGCCCTGATAATGGACGGAATTGACCTTGATTTCGGCTTGGCCAATGGCGGCCAGAATGGCCCCGCCTTCTTCCAGCCGCACGTCATGCTCATGCGCAAACATGGCATCAAAGCTTACCCCATCGGGCGAATGATGTTGGAAGGCCCGTGCTGGGTCGGCCATGTCGCGGCGCAGCGTGCCACCAAAATGGACGTTTAGCTCTTGAAAGCCCCGGCAAATGCCGAAAACGGGCTTGCCAGCCTTCAGCATCACATCGGCTAAGGCCATCGCCATCTCATCGCGGTTTGGGTCAAATGGCCCGGGTGCGTCCTCAATCGCCTCGCCATAGCGATGGGGCTGCATATTGGAGGGAGAACCTGTCAACAACAGCCCGTCGAGGCGGCCCGCCACGGTTTCTGCGTCGACAAAGGCGGGCAGAGAGGGGATCAATAGCGGGATGGCATCCACATGCGGGCTGACGCCATAGAGATAGCGCTCCATCACGGCTTGCGCATATTCGGTGCCGACATGGCGTTGGCAACAAATCATGCCGAGGATGGGTCGTGCGTTCATGTGGATCGAGCCATAAATTCTTGGATGAGGCCGCCAAATTTCTCATGCGGCGGGAATTTTTCATAAGCGTGCTGGGCACCAATCTCAACCCAGTCGAGTTTTTCCGCCGTGCAGGTCTCAAGGAAGGGCGGGCTCTGGTCGGGCGCATCAAACATCGTCGCGCGCACATTGATGAAGTCACCAATGGTGGATGAGACTTTGGTATAGACCCAGCTGGAGCATTCAGGGCAGACATAATGGACCGGGCTGGCCTTCATGCCGCCTTGCACCGGATTGCCGGAAAGAAGCTCAAAATTCGCCCCGGCATACATTTCGCTCAAAGAGAAAGCGCTCGCCGTCATGCGTTGGCAGCCCTTGCAATGGCAGGCCATGGTGAGAAGGACGGGCGGCTTGGCCTGAAAGCGGACTTGGCCACACCGACACCTGCCCAGCTTTCCGTGCTTCATATCCTGCATCTGAGTGCCCGCTTAGCTCTGCAACAAGACTGGGCTATCGCCATGCCAGCGCAGCCAGACTTCGTCGTCCCATGTGAAATCCTCTTGATCCCAGCGCGACAGATTGGGGCGCGAGACCTGCATGCGCCGACCATTGACCAGATCAATCTCATAAATGCTTTCGCTGCCGAGGTAGGAGATCTGCCGCACCGTGCCTGCCGTCACATTACAGCCCGAAGGCGCATCTTCTGGCGTTGGCGGGGCCGCACCTTCCTCACGCTTGAGGAGCTCGATCTTTTCAGGGCGAATACCAACCCACATTTTCTCGCCCCCGGCACCCGACACGCCATGGTCAAAGAAGATCCGCCCGCCCAGCTCTTCAGACTGGACGATGGCGTGGTCCGGCTCGTCGACTTCGAGCGTGCCTTCAAACAAATTCACGCTGCCAATGAAGTCAGCGACAAATTTGTTGGCGGGAAATTCATAGAGGTTAGAGGGCGTGGCCGTTTGCATCAGTTTGCCCCGGTCCATCACCGCGCAGCGACCAGCCATGGCCAGCGCTTCGTCCTGATCATGCGTCACCATCACAAAGGTGATGCCAACCTTGTCTTGCAGTTCGGCCAGTTCAAAGCGCATGGCTTCGCGCAGTTTGGCGTCGAGCGCGCTTAAAGGCTCGTCCAGCAACAGCACCTTCGGCTTTTTGACGAGCGCGCGGGCCAGAGCGACGCGCTGGCGCTGACCACCACTCATCTGATCGGGCTTGCGCTCTGCCAAATGATCGAGCTTAACGTCGGCCAAAGCGGCCATCACGCGGCCATATTGGTCAGCCTTGGCGACATTGTCGAACTTGAGGCCATAGGCCACATTTTCAAACACCGTCATATGCGGGAAGACGGCATAGGATTGGAATACCATGTTCACTGGCCGCTTGTTGGGTGGGATGGTCGACATATCGACGCCATCGATGAAGATCTTGCCTTCGCTGGGCATTTCAAAACCGGCCAACATGCGCAGCAGGGTTGTCTTGCCGCAGCCTGAAGGGCCGAGCAGCGCAAAGAATTCCCCGCGTGGGATTTCCAAAGTCACACGGTCAACGGCTGTCACCTTGCCATAGCGTTTGGAAACTTCTTCGACCCGAATAATGGTGTCACGATCACTCATGGCTCAGCTCTCTTTGGTGGTTGCGGCTTGGGCGCGCAGGGCAAGGACGGTGGCAACCACCGTGATCAGGATGATGATGGTGGAGGCGGCATTGACCTCTGGCGTCACCGAGAAGCGCACCATGGAATAGACTTTGACTGGGAAAGTGATGGTGCCGGGACCCGAGGCAAAGAAGGTGATCACAAAATCATCCAGCGACAAGGTAAAGGCCAAGAGGCCACCGGCGATCAGGCCGGGCTTCATGTGGGGTATGATGACATCGCGGAAAGCCTGAAAGGGGCTGGCCCCCAGATCGAGTGCGGCGGCCTCTAATTCAGGGTTAAAACCCTCTAACCTCGCGCGCACCACAATGGCGACAAAGGGGAAGGCGAAGGTCACATGCGCAAGAATGATCTGCGTCAGATTGAACGGATAGGGCAGATCATTGGGAAAGCCGACTTTGGCAAAGAACATCAAAACCGCCACGCCAAAGCAGATTTCTGGCACCACGATCGGCAAGCTCATGCCGCTTTCAAGTGGGCCCTTGAACGGGAATTTGAAGCGCCAGAAGGCAAAGGCCATCAAAGCTCCCAGAACGACAGAAATGACGGTGCAGACGCCCGCAATCAAAAGCGAATTGAACAAGGCTTCGCGCAATTGCGTGTTCTCAAACGCCTTGACGTACCATTTGAACGTGAAGCCCTTCCAGACGATATTGGCCTTAGAATCGTTGAAACTGAACAGGATCAGGATCATCAGAGGCGTGTAAAGGAAGATAAATACCCCAGCCAACCACGCCTTCATGGCGGGCATATTGAGGTAGTCTAAGGGCGCGCGGGCAACTTTCTTGGCCATTAGTGTGCGCCCACCTTTCCGCCCTTACGCTCCATAAAGGCGCGAATGGCAAAGAAGATCAGCGTGATATACATCAGGATGAAGGACAAAGCGGCCCCAAATGGCCAGTCATTGGCGCGCTTGAACTGCCGCTCAATCAGACTGGCGATCATCAGATCATCTGGCCCACCCAACAGGTCTGGCGTCAAATAAGCGCCCAATGCTGGGATAAAGGTGATCACAAGGCCAGCCGCGATACCAGGCGCCGCAAGCGGCACAATGATGCGCCTTATGGTTTCTAAATGACCCGCGCCCAAATCAAGGCTCGCCTCAATCAAGCTTTTGTCCAAACGGTCAAGCGCGGCATAAAGCGGCAGAACCATGAAGGGAAGATGCACATAAACAAGCCCTACCACCACCGCGAACTTGTTATAGAGCAAGGGCAGGGGCTCAAACGTCCCCATTTGCATGCCGGTTAGCGCCAAGAGGCCATGCAGGCCCTCCAGTCCCGAATTGATGACGCCAGACGTGCGCATCACCGCGATCAGCGCATAGGTGCGGATCAAAAGATTGGTCCAAAACGGCAGCATGATCAGCAACAACAGCCAGGTCTTTTGCTTCTCATCGGCAAAGGTCATGGCCAGCGCGACAGGAAATGCCACTACAAGGCAAATCAAGGTGGTGACCATCGCCAAGACGACTGAATCGCCCATCACTTTCAGGACTTCGGGCGAAAAGGCCTTAGCATAATTGGAGAATGTGCCGGTGATCGCGACCTCAACGGGGCCAACATTCTCGCCGACCGAATAGGCCCAAACCATGGCCATTGGCACGACAAAAAATATCATAAACCAAATGACTGGCAGCGCGATGGTCGCGCGGAAAAAAGTCTTATCTTCGCGCCAATCTTGCATCATCCGCCCTCATGAAGCTTTGTCCATCCATTTCAATCCCATACTTCTAGGTCTGTCGAGGGCTATATCGTCTTTTTACTGACTTTGTTGTAACAAATTGTCTCTGTGCCGTATCAAGAGGCATTAATCATGTGCCGCTTCTTGGTTGTCTCGGGGCCAAGCCCGAACCAAAACCCGCTCGGACTCCGCCCAGCGCTTTTCAACCACCAGACGCATGACTTGGGCATCATCGAAAAACACCGCGCCTTTGATGCCGTCTAACACCGCCTTGGCGACATTATCGAGGTCAATCGCCGGATAGTCCCGATTAAGGTCGATCAAAATTTCCACCTCGAACTCGCCATAACGAGGACGAATCTTCATGTCGGTCCGCAACAGGCGGTCGAGCTTTTGCTTATAGACTTTCGATTGGGACGTGACCTCAAGGATGAGGAATTCAGCCATTGGGCCAATCTGACGGCCCTTTGTAGCCCCGCTGCCACGCCAGGGTTCTGGTATTTCTGGCTCAGACAAGGGGGGGCTCAATGATCAAAAGTGGATAGGCTTTGTCATCATGTAGACCCAAGTCTGATTTAGCAAGATGAGATCGACAGAGGCCCAAAAAGGTACCGCGATCAATAAATTCAGGTATTCACACATCGCGTGTACATCCAAGCAAGTCGTCGGCAACTAATTGTAAATAATCTTGCGGGTAAGGTTAGAATCCGCGATAGTTCAACCGTTTTCGAACAAAACGTTTTTCAGACTTTTAAAGTGGAGGCGACATTGCAAAATAACCGCACCCCAGATGATCAGAATCAATTACTCGGCGTTCGCATTGATACTGATGTTGCCCTGCGCATGACCCGCACCTTGTGGGAAGTGTTGAGCCAACATGACCCCATTTTACGCGATAAACTTGCCCATGCCCTGCAGTCGGAAATTGATGGTCTGGCACTGCAGGAAGAATTGGATGAAGGCGGTAAGCCCGGCAATGACGGGGCCACCCTGCAAATCCTGAAGCTCTATCAGGCTGTCAAAGCCGCCTAAGCTTTTCGATCCAGAACACGCACCACGAAGTCATGATCGTCCTTTGGGCCAGCAGCGAACTCTGTGCGCGCGCTTTCTGTCCAATCTGATTCATCGAAAGCCGGGAAGAAAGCGGTTCCCACCGGGGCTGCATTCACGTCTGTTAAGTACAGGCGATCAGCGAGGGGGAGGGCCTCGGCATAGATTTGCCCGCCACCAATGACGCAGATTTCGCTTTGCTGGGCGGTCTTAGCCATGGCTTTTGCGGCTTCAATGGCAAGCGCAAGGCTGGTCCAGATGCTGGCACCTTGAGCTTGAAAATCAGTATCGCGGGTGATGACTAAATTCGGCCGACCTGGCAAAGGCCTGCCAATCGAATCCCGCGTCTTGCGCCCCATGATGACGGGCTTGCCAAGGGTGATGGCTTTGAAGTTTTTAAGGTCACTTCCCAAGCGCCAAGGCAAGTCATTATCCACCCCAATCACATGATTGCGGCCACGTGCGACAACGAGGCAAAGCTTGATGGACTCCATTGTCGAGGCCTAGCACCAATCGCTCAGCCGACAAATGCCTTTTCATAGACAAATTGACCGGGCTGGCTGACCGAGCCTTCTGTGAAGCCCGCTTCTTCAAACATCGCTTTGCAGGAAGCCAGCATTTCCATCGAACCGCAAATCATGCCGCGATCAACTTCTGGATTGAACGGGGGCAGATCGTGCTCCTGAAAGAAACTGCCATCAGCGACGCGGGTGGGCAGGCGGCCCTTGGGGTTTTGTGCCTCGCGCGTGGCGGCGGTATCAAGGATCAGCTTGCCAGCCACGATATACTCGCCCACCAACGGATCGTCTTTCAGGCTGGCGACCAGCTCAATCCCATAGGTCAATTCGTCAGCGGTGCGGCAGGTTTGGGTCAGGATGACTTCGTCAAAGCGCTCATAGGTTTCAGGATCGCGGATCAGGCTGGCAAAGGGTGCTATGCCCGTCCCCGTCGCCACCATATAAAGCCGCTTTCCGGGCAACAGCGCATCCAACACCAAAGTGCCGACAGGCTTACGCCCCACCAGCACGGTTTGGCCGACTTCGATGTTGCAGAGCTTTGAGGTCAAAGGCCCATCTGGCACTTTGATTGAGTAGAATTCCAATTCCTCGTCCCAATTCGGGCTGGCAATGGAATAGGCCCGCACCAATGGCTTACCCTCAATCTCAAGGCCCATCATCACAAACTCGCCTGTCCGGAACCGGAAGGCTGGCGAACGCGTTGTGCGGAAGCGGAAAAGACGGTCGGTATAGTGCTGGACAGCCAGCACGGTTTCAGTGGTAAAGGCGGACACGGGGATAAAGCTCTCTGATTAGTCTTGGCCCTTCAGATGGGCGAAAACAGGCTGTGCCGCAAGACGGACGCAGATGAAACTGACAGGAGCATTTAGAGGAACTGGCCCACCTGTGGCACCTAGGCCCCATTTCAACAGCTTCAACATCCATGCCACTGGCTTTTTACCCCCAAAACAGACTATAGAGCGCGCCAATCAAGCTGAGTTGTCAGCCCAACAGGTCATTTGCGGCCGGGAGACCCAATGTCAAAAGAAGAATTGCTCGAATTTCAAGGTACCGTGGTAGAACTTCTACCCAATGCCACTTTCCGCATCCGTCTTGAAAACGAACATGAAATTATTGGCCACACGGCTGGTAAATTGCGTAAGAACCGCATTCGCGTGCTAGCTGGCGATAAAGTTCTGGTCGAAATGACCCCCTATGACCTGACCAAGGGCCGGGTCACCTATCGCTTCCGGTAACACAAGTCCCATGAAGCTTATTCTGGCGAGCGCATCGCCGCGCCGACAAGAGCTTCTGGCCAGAGTCGGGATTGTACCCGACACGATTTGTCCAGCCGATCTGGACGAAACACCTCTGCCCCAAGAAACAGCGCGTCAGCATGGGTTGCGCTTGGCTTGTGCCAAAGCAGAAGCCGTCGCGCGCGATAATCCAAATGATCTGATCCTTGCCGCCGACACCGTGGTGTCGGTGGGGCGCAGGCTGTTGCCCAAAGCCGAAACGCGTGAACAGGCTTTGGCGTGCCTCAATCTACTCTCTGGCCGCAATCATCGCGTGACGACCGCAGTCGCCGTCCAGCGCGGTGAAGCTAAGGCAAGCCGGGCGGTGGAAACCCGCCTGACCTTTAAGCGCCTCAGCGAGGCAGAGATCCGCTTTTATCTCGATAGCGAGCAATGGATGGGGAAGGCCGGTGGCTATGGCATTCAGGGCCTCGCTGGTGCCTTTTGCACCCAATTACATGGCTCGTGGGAGGGCGTGATGGGCCTGCCACTCTTTGAGACCGTCTCTCTACTCGAGGGCTTTGGCTATAAAAGGGCCTTATCATGAACGCGCCCAAACCGCCGACCCGTGAGATCGTCATTCATGAGCGCATTGGCGAGCTGCGTGCCGCTTTGTTCGACCGCGACCGGATTGTGGAGCTGCGCTTAGAGCGTTGGTCCACCCATGAAAGCCGGGTGCGCTGGGGGCAGATTTATGCAGGCCGCGTCACCGCGATTGATGGCCGCATTGGTGGCGCTTTTGTCGATTTGGGCGTGGGCGAGCCTGCCTTTGCGCCATTCGGTCGCGAGCGCGAGGCAGAGCTGCGCGTCGGTGCTGCAGTCGCAGTCCGTATTGTGCGCGAGGCTGAAGGCGGCAAGGGCCCCGCACTCGCCTATGAAGGCCTCGCCCCGCAAGGTCCTTGCCCACGTCTCTTGGAAGATGCCACGCCCTGGCAGGGCTGGCCGGGGGAGCCGCGTGAGGCCGATGAAGACGAGATTGACCGGATTGATGCCGCCTTTGAAGCCGCCCTGCACACCGAAGTGCCGATCGCGGGCGGTGGGCGGCTAACGATTGAGCGCACGCGCGCCTTGACCGCTGTGGATGTCGATAGTGCCAATCGCGAAACCGGCGGTACCGATCCCGCCCGCTTTGCCCGTGGCCTCAACCTCGCCGCAGTGCCCGAAATCGTGCGGCAAATCCGCTTGCGCGGCTTGGGCGGCCTGATTTGTGTGGATTTCACCGGGCCGCGCCGCAAGGGCGATGCCGAGGCGCTGACCAAGGCGCTCATCAGTGCGTTTGACGCGGAGAAAAATGGCGGCGTTGCCGCACCCAAAACAGAGGTCCTACCCGTTTCGCGCTTTGGCATTGCCGAAATCGCCCGTCAAAAGCGCCGCCAAGCTTTAGCTGACATCTGCCTCGATGCGGCAGGCCAGCCAACGGCAGAGACTTTGGCAATAGAAGGCATTAATCGGCTGGCCGCAGCCCTGAAAGGGGCCAAAGGCCGCACCGTAACCCTTTATGCCCCAGCTGCCCCTCTGGCCTTTTTGGAAGCTGACCCTATTGGCTGGCGGCAGGATATTGCCGACACGATTGGCGGCCAGTTTCACCTGCGCCTCGGCCGTCCTAACCAAACCCAATGTGAGGTGGTGATCGCATGAGCCGGACCTGTCCTGAATGTGGCAAGCCCACCGAGCACGCCTATCGGCCCTTCTGCTCCAAGCGCTGCGCCGACCTCGATCTGGGCCGCTGGCTCAATGGTTCGTATGCAATTCCTGTTCAAGAAGAGGATAATGGCATACCCGATGCAGAGGACCCCGTGGACAGAGACAATTTGATCCGCTAAACGCCTGCCTCCCGACAGGTTGCCCGGATAGCTCAGTCGGTAGAGCAGCGGATTGAAAATCCGCGTGTCGCTGGTTCGATTCCGGCTCCGGGCACCACTTTTCTTTCATAGCCACTTCCAGTGCAGCGATCAGGTGCCACAGCACGCACCCCTTCCGCACCCCAATTGACAGCGCTGACAATATGGGGAACGATGGCCCCCAATCTCGACAAACTGGCATTGTTGCTATGCAGGTCGGGGTGATCAAGGCAGACTGATGGAAAAGGGGAGGGTGCTGTGGGTCTGTTCTTT
>NZ_JBMLTR010000015.1:0-4875 GCF_049239865.1 Aquidulcibacter sp. | reverse complement strand
GCCGCCACGTCAAACACGCGGACGCGTTTGCCTTTCATGACAAGACCGATTTCGCCGCGTTTGAGGCGTAGGGCTTTTTCGCCGAAGGCTTCGCGGCGCCAGCCTTTCATGGCTGCGACATCGGCGGCATCACTGGCTGCGATTTCTTCTAAGTCAGAGACGGTTGCAAGCAGCTTGGAGGCCACACCTAAACGCTCTGCCTCACAGCGCAACAGCACTTTTAACAATTCCACAACAGGACCGAGACCTGGGGGAGAAGAGGGCGGGCGTTCGGTCTTGGGGGCGAATTCTGCCGGATTGTCCAAGGCCTCATTCAACGCTTCCAGCAATTGTACGCCCCCTTTTGAACGGCCAAAGCCCTTCGGCAAAGCGCGCATACGGTCCATCGCATCGGCATCGCGCGGGCGCTGTTCGGCGATTTCAAAAATGGCATCGTCCTTTAAGATCCGGCCGCGCGGCACGTCGCGCTCTTGCGCAAACCATTCCCGCCACGTCGCGGCCGTAAAGAAGGCAGCCAGATAATCTTGGGCAAAGCGCTTGGGCTTCAGCCGCTTCCACGCATTGGCGGGCGTCGTGTCATAGGCAGCAGGATCGACAAAGGCCTTCATCTCTTCGCTGACCCAATCGGCGCGACCCTTACGTTCGAGCTGAGCAGCCATTTTTGGATAGAGGTCGCGCAAATGGGTGACGTCTGCCAAGGCATAGGCCAATTGGTTTTCTGACAAGGGCCTACGGCTCCAATCGGTGAAGCGGTGGGACTTATCAACTGGCCGTTTGAGTAGGGCCATGACGAGGCCATCATAAGCAATCTGCTCGCCCAAGCCCAAAGCCATGGCGGCGGTTTGGGTGTCAAAGACGGGCGAGGGCAGTCTGCCTGCCATCAAGCGATAGAAGATTTCCAAGTCCTGACGGGGCGCATGAAAGACTTTCAGCACCTTTTCGTCGGCCATCAGGTTCAAGAACGGCTCAAGTGAAAGGCCTTCTAGCAGTGGGTCGATCAATATCTCAACGTCACCCGCGGCCGCCTGAATCAAGCATAGCATCGGCCAATAGGTGGTTTCGCGGAGAAACTCTGTATCGACGGCCACAAATTCATGTTGGGCGATGGCGGCGCAGGCTTCGGATAGTTCTTGTGTCGTTTTGATCACTTTCATGCGATCTCGTATGGAGTGGATTGAGTTAAAGTGCGAGTGCTTCCACCGATCTGGCAGCTAAAATAATGCAGAACGGGCCGGATTGGCACTTTGTTGCAACACGTCCTATGTCAAAATGTACCCGCTTTTGCCACAAGGCCTCTATAGAGCGGTCGAAAGCGGCGCTATATGCCCTCCTTTCTTGACCTTTTGGTCGCCACGCGGTCTATCGCGCACTCATACAAACTCATTGAATCGGCACTCACCCATGTCAGCCTTTCGTACACACACTTGCGGCGCCCTTCGCGCCGAACATGTTGGCCAAACCGTCAAGATCGCCGGCTGGATTCACCGCCGCCGCGACCATGGGGGCGTGGCCTTCATCGATCTGCGCGACCATTATGGCATCACCCAGATTGTGTGCGGGCCAACCAATCCAAGCTTTGAGAAGCTAACCCGTCTGCGCGCGGAAAGCGTGATTGGCGTCGAAGGCGAAGTGATTGCGCGTGATCCTGCGACGGTGAACCCTGAACTGGCAACCGGTGCGATTGAATTGCGCGTCTTGAACGTGGAAGTGCATTCGGAAGTTACCAGCGAATTGCCTGTACCTGTGTTTGGTGAGCCGGATTATCCAGAAGACATTCGCATGCGTTATCGCTTCATCGACTTGCGCCGCGAGACCTTGCACAACACGATCATGTTGCGCTCGAAAATGGTCAATAGCTTCCGCAAGCGCATGATGGACCAAGGCTTTACCGAATTCACCACGCCCATTCTGACCGCGTCTAGCCCAGAAGGCGCGCGGGACTTCTTGGTGCCTAGCCGCTTGAACCCCGGTAAATTCTATGCACTGCCCCAAGCCCCCCAACAGTTCAAGCAGCTGATCATGGTTGCGGGCTTTGACAAATATTTCCAGATCGCGCCGTGCTTCCGCGATGAAGACCCCCGCGCCGACCGTTCGCCAACGGACTTCTATCAGCTCGACGTGGAAATGAGCTTTGTGACGCAAGACGATGTATTTGCGACCATGGAGCCTGTGATCGCCGGTGTGTTTGAAGAATTTGGCCAAGGCAAGAAGGTCGACCGTGATTGGGTGCAGATTTCATATAAGGATTCCGCGCTCTGGTATGGCACCGACAAGCCAGACTTGCGTAACCCGATCAAGATGCAAGTGGTGAGTGAGCATTTCAAAGGCTCGGGCTTTGCTATCTTCGCCAATTTATTGGAACAGCCCGGCACGCAAATTCGCGCCATTCCGGCACCAGGTGGCGGTAGCCGCAAATTCTGTGACCGCATGAATGCCTTTGCCCAGAAGGAAGGCCTTCCCGGCATGGGCTATATCTTCTGGCGCCAAGCCGAAGATGGCTCGGGCCTCGAAGCTGCAGGGCCTTTGGCGAAGAATATCGGGCCAGAGCGCACCGAAGCCATCCGTCAGCAATTGGGCCTCCTCTCTGGTGATGCGGCCTTCTTCTTGGGCGGCAAGCCACAGGCGTTTGAGCGCATTGCCGGTAAAGCCCGGATGGTGATTGGCGATGAGCTTGGCCTGACCGAGACCGACCGCTTTGCTTTTGCGTGGATCGTCGACTTCCCGATGTATGAAGCCGATGAAGTGACTGGCAAGATCGACTTCTCGCACAACCCCTTCTCCATGCCCCAAGGTGGTCTGGAAGCCCTGCAAGGCGATCCGTTGAGCGTCTATGCCTATCAATATGATTTGGCGTGCAATGGCTATGAATTGGTGTCGGGCGGGATCCGTAACCATAAGCCAGAGATCATGTTCAAAGCATTCGAGCTAGCTGGCTATCCGAATTCGGAAGTTGAGGCCCGTTTCGGCGGTATGGTCAACGCTTTCCGCTATGGCGCGCCACCACACGGCGGCTGTGCGGCTGGGATTGAGCGGATGGTGATGCTGTTGGCTGGCACGGCCAACATCCGCGACGTCATCATGTTCCCGATGAACCAGAATGCCCAAGACTTGATGATGGGTGCCCCAACGCTACCCACCCCGCAACAGCTGCGCGATCTAGGCTTGCGGGTCGTGGCTGACGATAAGAAGGCCAATAACTAAGCCCTAATTTCACGCAAGCTTCGCACACCCATCACACGCCCGACAACAAATCGGGCGAGCCTCCCTTTCGTCAACCAAAGGGAGACATGTGATGAGCATTCAGGACGAAGATATCGTAGCCGAATATGAAGAGCTGGCCGCCGCGCATGGCGACGAGCCTGTCATGCTGGAAGACGCGCCAGACGCTGAAGACGAAGACGACCTCGATGACGAGGAAGATGAAGAAGACGAAGAAGATTGAGCTTCACTCTCCCCCCGCCCCCAAGAGAGCCGGGGGGAGAGCCATTCCTCAACTAACCGTCAAATCACGATCTTGCAGCAGGGCTTCGACGCCCGGAGCGCGGCCCCGGAAGGCAACATAATTGTCCATCGGATCGGCTTGGCCGCCGCTGGCAAAGATGAAGTCTTTCAGCTTCTTGGACGTCGCCGGATCATAGACATCGCCCGCTTCGACAAAGGCTTGGAAGGCATCGCATTCCAGCACTGCAGCCCAGATATAGCTGTAATAGCCAGCTGCATAGCCACCTTCGAACGTATGTTTGAAATAGCCGGGGCGATAGCGCACGACGATTTCAGGGATGGAGCCAATGCTGGAGAGGATTTCTTCTTCCCACGCATCCACATTGGTAGGGGCTGGACCTTCAATCATGTGCATTTTCATATCCATGATGGCAGCCATCATGAATTCGCTGGTAGCCCAGCCTTGGTTGAAGTTCTTCGCGGCAATGATTTTATCGACCAAAGCGCGCGGGATGACTTCGCCCGTGGCATAATGCTTGGCAAAGCGGGTGAGTATCTCTGGCGTTGTGACCCAATGTTCCATCAATTGGCTTGGGAACTCAACGAAGTCGCGCTTCACATTGGTGCCTGACTGGCTGGGATAGGTCACGTCTGACAACATGCCGTGTAGCGCATGGCCAAACTCGTGGAACAAGGTGGTGACGTCATCGAGGCTGAGCAGATTTGGCTGACCAGCTGGGGCCTTGGTGTAGTTGCAGACATTGAACACCACAGGCTTGATATCGCCGATCAGACGTTGCTGATCGCGGAAACTGCTCATCCAAGCGCCCGATTGCTTGGTTTGGCGGGCAAAGAAATCGCCATACCAAAGGGCCATGGGATTACCCTTGGCGTCGGACACTTCATAGACGACGACATCTGGATGCCACGTCGGAACGCCACTGACCATCTTGAAGGAAATGCCAAACAAATGATTGGCGTGCCAATGGATGGCTTCGATCATATTGCCCAGTTCGAAATAGGGCTTGGTTTCGGACTCATCGACGTCAAACTTGGCCTTGCGGACTTTTTCGGCATAATGCCACCAATCCCAAGACTTGAGCGGCCCTTCAAGGCCATCGGCAGCCGCTAATTCTTGCAGCATCGCCCGCTCGCGCTTGGCGGTTGCTAAGGAAGCCTTCCAAACGCCCATCATCATGTCCATCGCCGCTTCAGGCGTTTTGGCCATTTTGTTGTCGAGTTGGAAATGCGCAAACGACTTAAAGCCCAAAAGCTTGGCCTTTTCATTGCGCAGATTGATGATCTCGGGGATCAGCGGACGATTATCGCTCTTGCCCGGTGTACCACTCACGGCCATCCAGCCCTTTTGCACCGCTTCGCGCAAATCACGCCGGGTCGACATGGTGAGGAAAGGCTCAAAGCTGGAGCGCGACA
>NZ_JBMLTR010000014.1:0-5645 GCF_049239865.1 Aquidulcibacter sp. | reverse complement strand
GCATTCAAAATCGCAGGCCAAAGCTTTGATTATCGGAAGGTGACTTCCGTCGCCAGCTCGCCACGCGAATAGGGCTATGCGCTCGGTCTCGTTCGGTTGACCTCAATCTCCGCCCGCCATCAGGGCTTGCCTCGCATTGAGGGCTAGACACTCTCATGCTTTCGGTTGAGCGCAATCTCCGCCCGCCATCAGAACTATGCGCGACTTATACCTCGGTTGACCTCAATCTCCGCCCTGATGCGGGCTTGCTCGGTGGCGTCAATCGGAAAGCCGCGCATCATCGCAATCGCGATCAGTTTCAGCACGATTGGAATGGCGCAATAAAGTGCGACGAGGCTGTTCAACGCCAAATCGGTTTGTGCGCCGCCTTGGGTGTTGAACCCGACCAGCCCCAAAATGCCAAAAGCCGCCCCGGCCGAGACTGCAAGCGCCAGCTTGGTCGCAACACTCCACAGCGCAAAATAGAGCCCGGTTCTAGGCGCTTGGCCTGTCTTTAGCTCATCGAGGTCAACCACATCGGCCTGCATGGCTGCAGGCAAGACGATATCGGCCCCGAGCGCGAGGCCAGAGCCGACACAGACTATCAAAAACAAGACCCAATCCTGTGGCCCTGTAACACCCAGCGCCAAAGCAAAGATCAGGCACGCCCAAACCATGGCCCAGCGCCACACGCGGTCCTTGCCATAGCGGCCACCCAGCCACGCCCAAAAAGGTGCTGAAATCAGGCCGGCGAGGAAATACGTGCCCAGCAAGGCACCTTGCAAATCTGGGCGACCTAAGCGTTCAGAGACGAAATAGAGAAACAAAGTGGCCGGTAGCCCGTTGGCAATGCCGTTGATGACATAGGCCGCGACCAAGCGCCGAAACGGCTCATTCGCCGCACAATCCTTCAACCCGTCTTTTAAGCCGGCCACAGGCTGTGTCGTCAAAGGTGGGTCCGGCACCAAGAGCACACAAATCCCGCAGGCTAAAGGCGTTGTGATGGCAGCAAACAGCCCCAGCATGGCGAGCGCTTCGCGCAATGGCCCGCCATTTGAAACCACGGCGACTAAGCCTACCGCGCCAATCACCCCCAAGACGGTGGCGATCTCGCGCCACGCCGTCACGACGATGCGCTCGCGGTAATCGGGGCTAAGCTCTGCCCCCCAAGCATTGAGTGGCAGTGTAATGGCTGCCCAAGAGATGGAGACCAACAAAGTCCAGAGCGCAAAATAGGCCGCCCCTGCCCCCTCTGGCGGCGTCATGATCATATAGGCCGACCAAGCCGCCAGCGGGCTGGCCAATAAAACCCAAGGCTTGCGCCGACCAAATCGGCCGGGCGTCTGATCCGACAAGCGGCCAGCCACCAAATCACTCGCCGCATCTAACACCCGAACAATCAAGAGGATGAGGCCAATCAGGCCCGCCCCAATGCCTACTTCCTTGGCGTAAAAGGTGGGTGCAAACATGTAAAAGGGCTGACCGAGAGCCGCGATGGGCACCGCTGGCAGCGCATAGGCGAGCAGCCGCAACGGCGAAAGCTTCATGGCAGAAAGGCTGGTGGGCGCTGGGTCGGTCATGCCGATAAGATGGTGTCTGCAAGCCAAGCTGCCAAGCTGCTAGACAGCGCTCAAAATCGCTCGTAAATGTGTGAAATTCACACACATTGGGTGTCGATGTGTAAGATTAACACAAAATGGATGTCAGCATGCCCTCTCAAGGCCGGAAATTCATCATCATTGGCGGCGCCGGTCTGGTCGGCAGCGCGGTAGCGCGGCAATTGGCAGAGGACGGCAGCGCGCAAGTGATCATTTGCGACCAATTGGGCTCAAGCGCGTCGGGCAAATGGGCCAATCTGCCGACAAAAATGGCGGATCTTTGGACACCCGAAGATTTAATGACCCATCTCGACAAAGCCTGGCGCGAAATTGCCGGCGTTTTGTGTTTTGCCGACGCGGGCCATAGCGCAGGCGATATGGATGCTTTGTTTGAGACTTCCTATCACCTTCCCCGACGCGTGTGGGACTATGCGGTGGCTAAGCAACGGGCCATTTATTGGGCTTCGTCCCTTCAGGTTTATGGCGATGCAGCGCCCAGCCTTTCCACTGCCCCAGATGCAGTTGCAGGCTTCCAGCCAAAGACGGCCTTTGGACGCGCCAAACAAGCGTTTGACTATTTTGCGGCTTGCCAAGGCACAGGGCCAGATGCAGCCCCAATCGCCACGGGTTTCCGCTTGGCATCGGTTTACGGCCAAGGCGAGGGCCACAAAGGCGCACTCGCCAGCCTGCCATCTCGTGCACGCGACCATGCCGTGTCCGAACGACCCCTGCCCATCTATGAGGCCAGCCGCGACTGGGTGCATGCCGATGATGCAGCCAAAGTGATTGCCCAGATCGTGCTGCACGGCCATGCAGGCTTCTTTGACGTGGGCAGCGGCGCTTTGACCTCTGCGGCGGCGGTTGCCAAGGCCAGCGAAGCGGCAACGGGCAAGGCCTTGGCCGTCGAAGCCCGCCCTGGCCCCGCCGATGCCCACCCCCATCAAACTGCGGTGGCTGACCACTCTGCCCTTGAAAAGCTGGGCATTGCTTGCACATTTAGAACGATGGAAACCGGACTATCCCTGACGTGAGCGCGCCAAGCGGCAATGATCATGACGCCATCACCCATGCCGCCCGCCTGTTACAAGCGCGGTACGGTGAAGATGGCGCTGTGATTGCAGTCATGCGGGCTGCAGAGGCAGCCGCCATGGGCGACCTAGAAATGGCCGATCACTGGGAAGCCGTCGCGGCGATGATTGATGCACCCGACGCAACAGCGCCAGACGCCCTCAACTAACCCCAGCACACCCAAGCGCCCCACAAAGCAGTTGCGCAACAGGCCTGATGATTTAGAAGGCCTGTGATCTGTCCGTCGGGGCCATTTGGCCCTGCCGCGCCAACCACGCACCCGGGGACCCTTATGACTGCTTTTGACCGTGACGCCTTTATCGCTGGCCTGCCCAAGGCAGAGCTTCACTTGCATTTGGAAGGCTCGCTGGAACCCGAACTGATGTTTGCCTTGGCCCAGCGCAACAAGATCGCGATCCCGTTCAACAGCGTGGAAGAGGTGCGCGCCGCCTATAGCTTCTCCAATTTGCAAGATTTTCTCGACATCTATTACCAAGGTGCGGGCGTGCTTCAGGTGGAGCAAGATTTTTACGATCTGACCATAGCCTATTTGAAGCGGGTTGCTGCCGATGCGTGTCGTCACGTAGAGGTCTTCTTTGATCCCCAAACCCATACCGATCGCGGCATTGAGATGGGCGTGGTTATCGGGGGCATTGCACGCGCTTTGGCCGATGGGCAAACCCAATTGGGCGTGACTTCCAAGCTGATCCTATGCTTCTTGCGACATTTGGACGAAGACGCCGCCTTTGCGACCTTAGAAGCGGCAGAGCCCTATCTGGCCCATATTTTCGGCGTTGGCCTCGATTCCAGCGAAGTCGGCCACCCACCTTCGAAATTTGCCCGCGTCTTTGAAGCCGCCCGCGCGAAGGGCCTGCATTTGTTTGCCCATGCTGGCGAAGAAGGCCCGCCAGCCTATGTCTGGGAAGCGCTCGATCTGCTTAAAATCGACCGGATCGACCATGGCAATCGCGCCTTGGAAGATGAGGCTTTGGTGGCGCGCATCGCCAAGGATGGCCTGACCTTGACCGTCTGCCCGCTATCGAACCTGTCCTTGTGCGTGGTGCATGACCTTACCCAACACCCCTTGCGCACCATGCTGGAAAAAGGCCTGAAAGCCACGATCAATTCCGACGATCCGGCCTATTTCGGCGGCTATCTTAACGCCAATTGGCACGCCATCGCCAAAGCGCTCGACCTCAGCAAGAATGAATTGGTGAGCCTTGCGCACAATAGCTTTAGCGGCAGCTATTTGACGCCAGCCGAGAAGCAGGCCCATGCTGAGGCGATTGAGGCTTGGGCGGCGCGCTTTTAAGTGCAACCGCCATCGGCCTATCGGGCGTTGAAAGGTGTGTAAGATGAACGCGATGAAGACGTTTGCGCTGCTCAGTCTGGGTCTTGTTGCCATCAGCGGGTGTGCAGGTCTACCCCCAGCCGAAAAGTCCACAAATATGATCTTTGCCGCCGCAGACACAGGCACCACCAAGACGCTGAAAACAGGTCAGACCTTTGAGGTGAAATTATTGGGCACGCCGACAGCGGGCTATTCTTGGGAAGTTCAGTCCCTGCCAGCGGGCGTCGTCTTGGTCGACAAAACCTCACAGCCCGAAAACCCCGAAGGCCGCAAACAAGGCATGGTGGGCGGCAATGACTGGACACGCTTCCGCTTCAAAACCATCTCCGCCCCCGTGGATTTACAGAGCACGGCAGGCCAAGCCTTAGTCCTGCGCTATGCGCGGCCATGGGAATTTGAAGCAGGCCGCCCTGCCGAACAAATTTGGCAGATGCAGATTAGTGTGAAGCCGGGGGCGTAAGGGGTGGCTTTTTCACTTGGACGCGCTTTGTGAAACGGCGTTGTTACCAAATGGGCCTGGATGGAAAAAGCCCCTCTCCCAAAGGGCGAGGGGAGCGCGCGGCTCATGGCTCGCGCGGTGCCTTGGATGCAGAAACAGAATCTATCCGCTCCATCAAAACGCCACGCGCCCCGGCCCCTCTTTAAAGTCCACCTCCAGTGGTTTTTCGCGCGGACATACTGGATTTGCCCAGCCAACAAAAAAGGGGTCCAGATGGACCCCTTTCTTCCTGATCGGAGAGATATCAGTGTCTTCGTCGCAAATTCTCAAGTTCTTCCTTGAGCTTGAGTTTCTGTCGTTTTAGAGCTGCAATCTGTGCGTCACTAGAGGCCAAGCTTTTCATTTCGTTTTGGATCGCTAAATCAAGCTTGGCGTGTTTATCAGACAATTCACGGATATGCGCTTCAATCGCCATGTGGCGGCCTCCTTTGCGTTCAGAGGCGTGTAGGGAAACACGTGATAAGGGAATCGCCAAGTACTTTTTCGTCGCAGGTCAAACAAGGTAATTCACGATCATGTCAAAGCGCTTGATAATAGGGATAAGTGGAGCTTCAGGTGCTGTGTATGGTGTCCGCGCCTTGGACATGCTGGCCGAGATTGGGGTGGAAACACACCTTGTACTGACCAAAGCGGCCGAACTGACTCTGGCTTCTGAGGGCTTACCCAACTCCACGGCTCTAAAGAGTCGCGCTTCTTACGTGCATAAGATTGCTGATGTCGGCGCATCGATTGCCTCAGGCTCGTTCAAGACCGATGGCATGCTGATCGCGCCCTGCTCCGTCCGAACCATGGGCGAGATTGCCACGGGTGTGACCTCCAACTTGCTGACCCGCGCTGCCGATGTTCAATTGAAAGAACGGCGGCGCGTGGTGTTGATGCTGCGCGAGACGCCCTATCATCTGGGCCATATTCGTACCATGGCCGCCATCACCGAGATGGGTGGCATCATCTTCCCGCCCGTGCCTGCCTTTTATGCGCAATTGGACAGCCTAGATGCGGTGGTCACCCAATCGGTGGGCCGCGCCCTCGACCTCTTGGGCTTTGAGGTCAAGGGCATCAAGCGCTGGGGGGAAGATGTCGGCCCCGTCTAACACCGACCCAACGCCCTCCATCTGGGACTTTGCGCTGGCTTTTTATGGCCAAGACGGGG
>NZ_JBMLTR010000013.1:0-1096 GCF_049239865.1 Aquidulcibacter sp. | reverse complement strand
GCCTCTTGCAAGGATAGGCCATGTCCAACAACCGCCGTATCGCCGATGTCCGCCTTGATGAGGAATCGCTGGCTGCCCAGACCGCTGATGGGGAGCATGAGCGCCGCGTCGCTATCTTTGACCTGCTTGAAGCCAACCACTTCGACGTGATTGACGGGCCGGACGGGCCTTACGCACTGGCCCTGTCGGTGGTTGATCAGAAGCTCGTCTTCGACGTCAAATTGCTCGACGGCAGTGACGTGCGGATTTTTGTCCTGTCGCTCTCGCCCTTTAAGCGGGTGGTGCGCGATTATTTCATGATCTGCGAAAGCTATCATCAAGCGATCCGTCAAGCGACACCAACTCAGATTGAGGCCATCGATATGGGCCGGCGCGGCCTGCATAATGAAGGCTCTCGCCTGCTCGAAGCGCGCCTTGAAGGCAAGGTCACGCTTGATTTTGATACGGCACGGCGGCTGTTCACGCTGATCTGTGCTCTGCACGTTAGGCTCTGACACCGTTGGATCTGGTGCGCCCGCCTCAATCTGTTTTGTTTTGCTGCACCATGAATGCCATTCGCTCCCCCATGGCGGAAGGCTTGATGAAGCGCAGGTTCGGCACGCGCGTATTTGTCGATTCCTGTGGCCTACGCAAAGCCGATCAGGTTGATCCCATGGCCGTGATGGTGATGGATGAATTGGGCGTGGATATCATCAAGCATCGGCCCAAGACCTTTGCCGATCTGGAAGATGATAGCTTCGACCTCATCATTTCGCTCGCGCCGCAAGCCCACCACCGTGCTTTGGAATATACTCGGCATCTGGCAGTCGAAGTCGAATATTGGCCCACCATGGACCCTTCGGCCGTGGAGGGCAGCCGCGATAGCCGCATGGACACCTACCGCGATGTCCGCGACGCCCTCGACCGTCAAATCGCCAAACGCTTTGCGATGCTGAAGCTTTAGGGCGCTGTCTCTTCGTCAAAAGTGCTGAACCTACCCCTTCACCGGCTTCGCCGCATGCTCTCCCCTCTCCCAAGCGGAGAGAGGAGCAACACCCATAGCCCCGCGTGGAAAACCACCGGGGGTGCGGCTGAGTGAGGGGCCGGGGCGCGTGGT
>NZ_JBMLTR010000012.1:0-7342 GCF_049239865.1 Aquidulcibacter sp. | reverse complement strand
AGCGGTAAGCCAGACGCGAAGGACCGTCTGCCGTCTTGCAGAGATGGCCAAAGAAGGGCGCTTCGACCCCCGTCTCATATTTCTGGTCATTCATCATGGCGACCGAGCCACCCTTGGCGAGGATTCGCATCAGACTGACCCCGCCCGACGGGCCTTTGGGCGCAAACAGGCGCACGCCATAGTCCGCCCGGGCTTTGACGATTGTATCATCGACCCAGATATTATTGGCAGGCCGATAGGTGACGCGGCAATCAACCCCGCGCCGCACAATGGCTGCCGGCATGACTTCCCAATTGGCAAAATGGCCAGAGATAAAGACCCCGGCCTTACCCGTACCGACATAGCGGTCGAGAATGTCCAAGCCTTCAAATTCTGCCCGGCTTTCAGGTGTAAACAGGCCCATGGCCGACAGATGCGGGAATTCGCCGACCACGCGGCCCAAATTGTCCCACATGGCGTCCAGCATCTCGCGCTCTTCGGCTGCGGTGATACGCGGAAAAGCAAGGCGCATATTATAGCGCGCGGTCTTGTGCGCGCTGGTGATGGGGCCGAGCGTGCGGGCAAATTTTGCGCCCGCATTGGACGCCTCGTCCAAGGACATGGAGCTAATCCGGTTCCAATAGGTGTGGAACGCCCAAGATTCGATGCGCTTGAAAAAGGACTCGCGACGGCCTGCTGTCATGGAAAAATCCTAATCCTGCCTGATATAGCTGTCGAGTTTGCCGCGCAGAAAGGCGCGAAAGCCCGCTTCATCGGCCAAAACGGCCTCGATCGGCACCACCCGCACCTTGGCAGCAAAGTCCGGCGGTAAGCGCGCATGGTCTTTTTCCGTGGTGACCAAAGTAGCCCCTGCCGCACGCGCATCGGCTTCCAGTCGGCCCAGCTCATCCAGGCGATAGCGATGATGGTCGGAAAATGGGTACAAATCCACGACATTCAAGCCCAAGCCGCGCAAAGTCGCATCAAATTTCTCGGGCCGGCCAATGCCGCAAAAGCCCAAGACGGGGCCGTCAATGGCGAAAGGTTTGGCGATGAGCGACGCATTAAAAACTGGGCCTTCAAAGCCTGCAATATCTTCTAAGGTGTCGTCGCTGACAGGGCCCATCAGAATGATCGCGTCGGCGCGCGCAAGGCCAATGGCTGGCTTCTCCCGCAAAGGTCCTGCTGGGATCAAATGACCATTGCCAAAGCCCGTCTGCCCATCGACCACCACCAGCGACAAAGCTTTCGCCAAAGCCGGGTTCTGGTGACCATCATCGAGAATGAGGGCTTTCATGCCCTGCTCTGCCGCTAACTTGCCTGCCGCCGCGCGGTCACGCCCCACAAAGACCGGTCCGCCTTGGGCCAGCATCAAGGGCTCATCGCCCACATCCTCGGCCCTATGCGCGCCAACATCAACCGCCACCGGGCCTTCCAGCGAGCCGCCATAGCCGCGCGACACAATGCCAATCTGGCCGTCCAAAAGCTCTGCCAATAAGGTCCGCAACGTCTGGGAGAATGGCGTTTTACCCGTGCCACCCGCGGTCAAATTACCGATGGAGATGACCGGGATCGGCAAGGCCAATGGGCTTGCCTTAGCAATGCGTCGCGCAACGCTTGCCCCATAAAGCGCGCCAAGCGGCGATAGAAGCAGTCGCAGGATCGGCGCGGCATCGCGACCAAAACGTATGGTCCAAAAAGACGGTGCCCTCATGCCTTGGCCCGCCCCAAAAGTGCGACCAAAGCGGCGACCGTATCTGCCATGGCGTGGCTACCTTGAGCGATGACGCCACGGGCAGCCTCATTCAAGTGCTCACGCCGCTCCGGATCGCCTAACAGGCCCGCCAAAGTCAAAGCGATGCGGTCGGACGCATGATCGTCCAAAATCACAGCGCCATCCTGATCTTCCAAGGCCTGATAAAGGTCGAGGAAATTGCCGACAAAGCTCGCACTCACCACGGTTGAGCCAAGCTGGACAGGCTCGACTGGATTATGGCCACCAATGCCGGGCTGTAGGCTTCCGGCAACAAAGGTCACGGGGGCTAAACGCATGGCGAGGCCCAATTCGCCCAATGTATCCCACAGCCAAACAGGCGTCTGGGCACCCGGGACTTGGCCTTTTGAGCGCCGCACGGGCACGAGGCCTTGCTTGCGGCATTCAATCTCAACATCTTGCGCACGCTCTGGATGGCGGGGGGCCAAGATCAACAGCGCATCAGATGCGCCGAGCCGCAGTGCCGCATGCGCGGCTAGAAGCACCGTCTCCTCACCCTCATGGGTCGAGGCCGCAAGCCAGATCGGCCGATTGCCGAGCTTGCCTGCCAACACTTTGGCTTGCTTGGCATTCACGATGGGCGCAGGCGCTGCCAGTTTCAAATTACCAATGGTGCCAATCGGACCAGACCGAAACAGGCTGAGCGCTTCAAACGTGCGGGTATCGGCGGGCAGAGCCACGTCAAACAGAGAGAATAACAGCTCTGCCGTTTTCGCCCTGCCCCGCCAGCCCTTGACCGAGCGCGCCGTCATGCGGGCATTGACCAGCGCCAAAGGCACCCCTGCCTGCTTAGTTGCCAGCAGCAGGTTCGGCCAAATCTCGCCTTCCACAAAGACGGCAAGGTCTGGCTGCCAGCCTGCGATAAACGCCTTGGTCGCCATGGGCGTATCGACGGGCACATAGCGGTGTAGGTCGGGCGCTGAAAGCTTACGCGCCATCAAATCCGCCGACGTCTTGGTGCCGCTGGTGAACAGGAAGGTGAGCCCGGGATACGCCTGCCGCAGTTCTTGCGCCAAGGCATGGCCCACAATCGACTCCCCCACGCTGGCCCCATGGATCCAGACCAATTTGCCTTTCGGGCGCTGCACAGGGGCTGTGCCCAGACGTTCCCCAATCCGCGTTGGGTCTTCCCGTCCTTTGGCCGCCCGACGCGACAAGACGCCGGGCATGAAGCGGGCCAGAAGCTGGGTCGCAATCTTATAGAGCGTCAAGGAAAAGGGCAGCGTCTCTGTCACGCCTCAGCCTCTTCCGCGGCGGTTGCAGGCGGCGCAGGCTCAATCAGCGGGCCACCGACCAAGCGATCAGCCTCTTGCATGGCCTCAGTCAGCGCGATTTCTAAGGCCAGACGCGCCGCTTCCATGTCGGCCTCGCTGGCTTTGGCGGGAAGCGCAATCGCGGGCTTATACACAATCACGCCGCGCGAAAACAAAGGCGGCAAGTGAAAGCGGTCCCAACTCTTGGCATAGCCGCCGCCCTTGACGGCAAAGGCCGAAGGTAGAAGCGGCACTTTCGCCATCTTCGCGACCCGCACCGCGCCAAGCTGGGCGCGCATACGCGGTCCCCTCGGCCCATCTGGCGTAATGCCGACACACCCACCCTTTGAGGCGTGGCTGAGCATCTGACGAAACGCCTGCAGCGCGCCCTTATCTTCGGTTTCGCCATCGGCCTTCTTTTTCGACGAGGACCCCCGCACCACCGTACGGCCAACAAGCTCTGCGGCGCGCGCCACAAACTGGCCATCAGGAGAAAGCGAGATCAGCATCAGCATTTTTTGAACGTCAGTCGGCCAGATGGAGTGCGCGCCCATAATGCGCGAATGCCAATAGCACCACACGACGCCCTTACCCGATTTCCAGACCGGCTCAGCATGTTCTTGGCCCACAAACGTCCAGCGCGTCGTAACCCGCACCAAAGCCATCCAGGCCGCCAGAAAGCCCGCAAAAAACCACTGGACGGGTGAGGATCGAAAGAAGGCGCGCGAGAGTTTTTTGCTCATAGTCCCCGCTCCATAGCGAGCGTTGCGCTTTATGGCGAGTGCGCGGGCGCCACAGCTAAGGCTTGCATGGCAACGCGGTGCTGCCTAGATGCGATCGGATTAGCCGAAAAGACGCGCCCGTGCCCAAATTTGACCTGACCACGCCTGAACGCCGCAAAGCCGCTGAAGATGACTATTGGTGGAACGACCACGCCTTTTTGCGCGCGCGCTTTCAAAACAAATATCAAATCAGCCCCCGCATGTGGCGTACGAACCAACCCAGCCCCAAGCAATTGGCGGAATGGAAAGAGTTTGGCATCAAGACCATTGTCAATCTACGCGGCGATACTGACGCCAGCTTTACCGTCTTGGAAAAAGAGGCGTGCGAACAATTGGGCCTCAACCTCGTCTTCCTGCATAGCGAGAGCCGTGGAGCACCCTATCCAGAGCGCCTGTTAGAGGCCAAAAAAGCCTTTGAGACCATGGAATACCCGGCCCTGATGCATTGTAAGTCCGGTGCAGACCGCGCGGGCACCATGGCGGTCTTTTATCTCTATCAGATCGAAGGTGTGCCTTTGGAAGAGGCACGCAAGCAATTAAGCTTCAAATATCTTCACATAAGTGCTGCCAAAACCGGCATCCTCGACTTCTTCTGGGCCGAATGGGCCAAGATCGAAGCGACAGGCCGCATCGACTTCTGGACTTGGCTCACCACCGAATATGACCGCGACGATTTGAAGGCCCGCTATAAGCCGCAGGCGGCCTGGAGCTGGATTGTCGATAACATCTTGAAGCGGGAATAGGCGGGCGGGGCTGGGCTTTTAGAGCGCTACGCCGTAGGGTGCATTCCGCACGGAATGCACCATTTAAGCACATGATATTATTTGTTATTTTCACTCAGAACGCCTTTGCCGCAGGCTCTGCCAGCGCAAAGGCGATGGGCGATTTTGAGCGCGCAAATTTGGGGGTCAAGAGGCGCGCTTCGCGCGTCGACGAAGTCGATTTCACCTCTTGACGCCCAAATTTGCGCAAAGACACTTGTCGAACAGCTTCAAGGCAAGCGCAGCGACGCATTGAAGCGTTCCAAGTGCTTTGCCCCCTACCCCGCCATCACCGGGATCATTGAGTTTTCTTGGCGGCATCCAAGGCGGCGTCCGTCTTGCGTTCGACTTTGTCAGCCGCCTCTTTGGCGTCGTCCGCGGCGTTGCGGGCAGCGTCAGCGCTCTTGTCTGCCGCGTTCGTGACCGCGTTACTGGCATTGGCAGCGGCGTCGGCGGTGGCGTTACCGACGTCCTCTGCCGCAGTTGCTGTGGCGGCCCCCGCATCTTGAGCGGCGGCGGCAGCATGGTCACCGGCGGCGACGGCTTCACTTTTCGACTTGTCTGAGCAGGCCGCGAGCGAGACGGCAAGCAGGCCTATGCAGGCTAAAAGCTTGTTGTTCATTTTGTGTGTCCCCATGTTTGAGAGGCTGGGCCAAGGGCATAGCAACACCTTAACTCTCAACGGGGCGAACCGTTCCAAGTTGGCGGCCATCGCATGGGATACTTTGGCCTAGCCCTTCAGGCCCGCAACCCAACCATCAATCATTGCTAGACTGCCCTGATGGGCTAACTCTGGCGCAATATCGGCCCGCATTTGGCCTTCAAGGGCCAAAGTGCCGATCCCGTGGCTGAGACCCCATAAAAGGTGAGCGCCCTCGATTGGGCTTGGGCTTGAAAGTCTTTGCTCGTCCAAGAAGCGCGCCATTAAGTCCAGCAAAGTCGCTGCTGGGGCAGACGCCGCCCGATGCAAGGCGGGATATCGTAGGTGGTCGGAAAACTCCGGGCTGCGCATCAGAAGATACAGATTTGGGTTGTCCAAGATGAAGCGCACATAATTCGCCCCACCGGCGGCGAGCGCTTCGCGCAGACTTGGTTGGATTGCTTGAATGTCCTGCTTACGGGTTTGCAGCCGTAGAAAACCCTCGGTAGCGACCGCGGCGAGAAGTTCTGCCCGATCGGCAAAATGGTGATAGGGGGCCATAGAGCTCACCCCCACAGCCCGTGCCAGAGCGCGCAATGAAAGTCCGTCTGGGCCGTCCTGCTCCAACATCGTGAGCGCGGCTTGAATCAGCGCATTTCGCAGCTCTCCATGGTGATAGGACTTTTTATCCACGAAACTCTCCTTGACGCCCCTTAGCAATTTATCTATGCGTTGCAAACTTTACATCGTAAGGATTAAGACATGCTGATCATTATGACGGGCGGAACACGGGGTTTGGGGCGGGTTGCGGCGCAAAGGCTCAGTTTATCGGGCACCAAAATCATGGGCGCGCGCAATTTGTCTGAAGTCCCGGAAGGATGGCTTGGGCAAAGCCTCGACCTCAGTCGCCTGGACAGTGTCCGCGCCTTTGTGGCTGAGCTACCCGAAGAGCCTATCTCGCACCTTATTCTCAATGCAGGTGGGCAGACGCCGTCAGCGAGTGGTCGCACGCAGGACGGGTTTGAAATCACGTTTGCGACCAATCATTTGGCTCATTATCTGATGCTGCGCCTCCTCTTGCCTAGGCTGGCAAAGGGTGCCCGCATTGTAATCACCTCGAGTGGTACGCATGACCCACGCGAAAGGACAGGCGTGCCCCCTCCCCGCCACGCTGATGCGTATCGCCTCGCCTATCCCGAGCGGGAGACGAGAGCCGAAGAGTCGGACCTGATTGCGGGGATGCGGGCTTATTCATCCTCGAAACTTTGCAATGTCATGACCGCCCGTTTTCTGGCCCAGACCCCTGAAGCGTCAAGCCTAGGCTGGCAGGTGTTTGCCTATGATCCCGGCGCGACACCGGGCACTGGTCTCGTGCGGCATCATTCTTGGCTGGTCAAAAATCTGATCTGGCCCATCCTGCCCTTGGTGGTCCCATTCTCCTCGGCCTTCAATACAATGAAGGCCGCAGGGCAAGGGCTCGCCGAACTCGCCACAACGGCTAGAGCCCCAGACGGCCTCGTCTACGCAAGTTTGCGCCGTGCCCGCCTGACGTGGCCTGCCCCGTCCGTAATCGCCCAAGACGATGCAGCATGCGCCAAACTTTGGCAGGATAGCGCCGAACTAGTCGGCCTTTAGGGCGGTAGTGCCTTGCTAAAGAACAGTTTATCGCCTTTCAGCGGTGGACCGCGCAGCACTAGCTGCGCAGGGTATGGTTTAGGGATGCGCAGCTAGTGCTGCGCGGTCCTTCTAACTCTATAGTTGGTTTCACCTCGGAACGCCCTTCCCGCAGGCTGTGTCTACGCAAAGGCCGTGTTCGAGTTTCAGGGCGCAAACTTAAAATGACTAAGAAGCGCTTTGGTGCCCATTCTGGTCACCCAACCGCTGTTTCAATTGTTTGTGCGACATCCGGGTCGTCAAGTGTCCGTTTTCTGCGAAAACGGATCGCCACGCGACGCAGCGAAGCTGCGCACTTGACTACCCAGATGTCGCGCTAATCCTAGACGATCCATTTTGGTGAAACAGGGTTTCCACCAAAATGGGTCCAGACGAAAAGGCGCTTCTCGGCTTCGCTCAAGATGAAGTCAGGGGGCAGATCAACCCCTCAACAAAATCCCGCAGATCGACTCAAGCCCAGCCTGGTCTTCTTCATCAAA
>NZ_JBMLTR010000011.1:0-1464 GCF_049239865.1 Aquidulcibacter sp. | reverse complement strand
GCACAAGGTCCAGATATTTCCTCGATCCCCAGCATTGCTCTGAAGCAAGTTGAAGTTCTGCGCGATGGTGCAGCAGCTCAATACGGCTCTGACGCCATTGCCGGCGTGATGAACTTCATCCTGCGCACCGACTCGAGCGGCGCAGAAGTGGAAGCCAAATACGGCCAATTCTACGAAGGCGACGGCACGACCTATCAAGTCGCCGGCAATTTCGGCCTCGGTCTTGGCGAGAATGGCTTTGCCAACGTCAGCCTTGAATATCGTCAGTCTGGCGCGACCAGCCGTTCGGTTCAACGTGGCGATGCTGCTGCTTTGGCAGCCGCAGGCAACACTGCCATTCCAAACCCAGCCCAAATCTGGGGTCAGCCAGAGCTGAAGAGCGACTATAAGGCCTTCGTCAATGCCGGGTTCGACCTTGGCAATGGCCGCAGCATCTATGCTTTCGGCAATTATGGCACGCGCGAAACCGATGGTGGCTTCTATTATCGTAACCCAAACACCCGCGGTGGCGTGTTCTCGAACGATGGTGGCGTGACCCGTTTGGTTGCCGACACCACCCCAGGCACAGGCACCACCTGCCCTGTGATCACGATCGGTGCCGCAAATGAAGCAGCCCTGATCGCACAGGTCAAAGCTGACCCAACCTGTTTTGCCTTCATCGAGAAATTCCCCGGCGGCTTCACCCCACGCTTTGGCGGTGAGTTGGTGGATTATGCCGGTGCTGTTGGCACCAAAGGCAATGTTGGCAAGTTGAACTATGACGTCAGCTTCAGCGCCGGTCGTAACGATGTGACCTTCCACATCAACAATACGATCAACGCATCCTTGGGCCCGAACTCGCCAACCGAGTTCACCCCCGGTCAGCAAATCCAAACCGAGAAGAACTTCAACATCGACTTGAGCTATGCCGTTCCAGTCAAGGGCTTTGCTTCGGACCTGAACATCGCTGGCGGCTTTGAATGGCGCAATGAAGAGTTTGAGTTGATCGCAGGTGATGCGGCTTCTTACACGGTTGGTCCTTTTGTGAACCAAGGCTTCTCGATCGGTTCGAACGGCTTCAACGGCTTCCGTCCTTCTGACGCTGGCGTTTGGGACCGCACCAACACGGCCTTCTATGTCGACTTGGAAGCCGACGTGACCGAGAAATTGGTTCTGGGTGCCGCTGTCCGTACTGAGGACTTCGACACCTTCGGCCAAACCACCAATTACAAGCTCTCGGGCCTGTTGCGGGCGACCGACGTTCTGACCTTGCGTTCGACCTATTCGACCGGGTTCCGCGCACCAACCCCGGGCCAAGCCAATGTGGTGAACACCACGACCAGCTTGATCGGTGGCGTTTTGGCTAACACCGGCACGGTGTCGCCAACCAGCGTCTTGGGTCAATTGTTGGGCGGTAAGGAACTGAAGCCTGAAGAATCCAAGAACTTCTCCTTGGGTGGTGCTTTGGACCTCGGTGGCCTGAAA
>NZ_JBMLTR010000010.1:0-2753 GCF_049239865.1 Aquidulcibacter sp. | reverse complement strand
CGGGTGTCGCGCGGGTCGATGATTTCTTCGGCATAGAAGCTTTCAGCGGTGCGGAACGGGCTGCGAAGGCCTTCCATCCAAGCTTTAATCTCCGCAAGCCTTGCAACCGGGTCTGGATGGGCTTCGAGTTCGCGGCGGAAGGCGGCCTCTACCCCGCCATCCATCGGTAAGCTGCCCCAATCACCCGACGGCCAACAGAAGCGGGCCTTGGCGCGCGAGGGGTTGAACATGGCCGAGCCCGCCAGCCCATAGGCCTTGCGCATCACCACCGCACAGAAGGGCACGCGTGCTTGATAAATCGCGCTCATCGCGCGGATGCCCGCACGGGTGACACCCGCCTGCTCATGCTTGCGACCGACTGCAAAGCCCGGACAGTCGACGAAATGGACGATGGGCAGGTGGAAGGTGTTCGCAAGGTCGACAAAACGCTCCACCTTGCGGGCCGCATCCGCCGTCCACGCCCCGTCGAGCACATAAGGGTCACCCGCCATAATGGCGACGGGCCAACCGTCAATCCGGGCAAGGCCCGTTATGATGGACCGCCCCCAAGCTTTGCCCATCTCAAAGAAGGTGCCGGCATCCACGCAAGCCTCGACAATCTTACGGCTTTTGTAAGGGGTCACCCGATCGCGCGGCACGATGGAAAGCAGGAATTCCTCCTTCCGATCGGCGGGGTCTAAACTGGGTGCGCGCGCTGGCAGATCATCAACTGAGCCCGGCAGATAGGACAAGAAGCGCCGCGCATAGGCCATGGCCTCGGCTTCACTCTCGACCGCCTCATCCACCACACCATTGCGGGCCTGAATTTCCCAGCCGCCCAAGCCTTCCTTATCAATGTCCTCGCCAATGGCTCGCGCGACAGGTGGCCCTGCGACAAAGACTTGGCTGAGGCCTTTGACCATCACCGAATAATGGCTGGCGGCAACCCGGCCAGCGCCCAGTCCCGCACAGGGGCCAAGGGCGAGGGAGACCACCGGGATTTGGCCCATATTGGCGACCACAACTTCCCAGCCAGGTGTCTCTGGAATGTAGGTGCGGGGGTCTTTTTCCAGCATCTTCACGCTGCCGCCGCCACCCGTGCCATCGACCATCCGGATCAAAGGCATGCGATATTCGCCAGCGAATTTTTCGGCCTGCACCATCTTTTGCCAGATGGCAGCGTCTGCCGCTCCACCGCGCACGGTGAAGTCGTCGGCGATCACGCCAACAGGGCGACCATCAATCCGTCCACGGCCTGTCACCATATTGGACGGCAAATAGCTTTTGAGAGAGCCATCTGGATGATAGTCCGCCACCCCTGCGATCTTGCCAATCTCATGGAAGCTGCCGGGGTCCAATAAAGCATCGACTCGCGCACGGGCGGTCGACTTGCCTTGCGCCAATTGACGGGCGACGCGTTCTTCCCCGCCCATTTGTTCGGCAAGGGCCTCGCGGGCACGGAGTTGTTCGATCTCAGGTTTCCAGCTCATCGCTCGACTGTAACCAGACTTTTCAGGCGTGCAAACAACTAACCCATCAGGTTGTCAGCAAATAGTCCGCCAAGGCGCGCTTCTTGGCGGCATCCACGCCCAGACGATCGAGATAGTCATCCAGTCCGCCATCCCGCCGTGTCATCTCGGACCATGCTTCCGCTAGGAAGTCCTGATGCACGCCAACCATCGGCATCAGGGCCTCTGGGTCAATATGCTTATCAAATTGGCTTCCCATCATCTTGGCATATTGGGCCAAGAGATTGGGGTCGTGGGCGACGTGATTGGTCAATAGATAATCATGTTCAATCCGCTCCAGATCAACACCCAGCGCATAGAGGATCAAGCCGCACAAGATTCCGGTCCGGTCTTTGCCTGCCGCGCAATGGATGACGACCGGACCTTTCCCCTCAGCCAATCGGTCGAAGGTTTCGGTGAACAGCGTCAGATGTTGGGGCTCCCACGGGATGCGGCGATAGGATGACATCATGTGGTCATGGGTGGCTTGATGCGTCAGATCGGTATCGCGGATGAATTGCAAATGCGGCGGCAGGGTCACCCCATCGCCATCGCCCAAATCCGACGACAGAATTTCAACCGGCAACCCGCCCAACTGGCTCGGCTGCATCTCGCGCTCATGCCCGCGACGTAGGTCGACGACGAATTTAATCCCGGTTTCTCGGAACCTCGCCCGGCCCGCCTCGGTCACTTGCGCATAATTGGCAGAGCGGAACAGCTTTCCCGCTTGCACAGTCTGGCCGGATTGGGTTGGATAGGTGCCAAAGTCGCGGAAATTGCGAACGCCTTCGACAAAAATGAATGGGGGCGGCAGAGATGAGGTCATCAGACGGACATGGACTACAGAACCGCGCGCTTCAAGACGTTTGACGGCCTAAATTTGGCTTGGACTGAGACTGGTTCGCCAAATGGTCGACCGACTTTGGTTTTACATGGCTTTTTGGCCAGCGCCCAACTGAACTGGATAGAGCCCGGCTTGGCCGCTGCGATGGCCGCAACGGGCCGCCGCATCATCTTGCCAGACTTGCGCGGTCATGGGCAATCGGACGCACCGACGGATCCTGCCGCCTATCCCAAAGACGCGCTTCCTCAAGATCAAGAAGTGCTCCTGGCGCAATTGGGCATCACGGATTTTGACCTCATCGGCTATTCCTTGGGCGCGCGCACGGCGGTTCGGCTTTTGGCGCGCGGCCATGCGGGCCCAGCTAAAGTCTTTTTAGGCGGGATGGGCGAAGCGGGCATCACCACCGTCGGTACACGGAAGGA